>JBJMGJ010000465.1:0-7170 GCA_045807965.1 Bryobacteraceae bacterium
CCCTCTTGCCGCGCTACTTCGGATCGGGCAATTTGGGGGCCAAACCCTCAGGTTCTACCGGTTCGACATCGACGGAAACCTTCAGGCTGTGGTCGCGACCGCCCAGGATTAAGCCGCGTAGCGGACTAACATCGCCATAATCCCTGCCCCACCCAAGAATCACGTGATTATACGAGGGGACCACGTTGTTCGTCGGATCGAGATCGAGCCAGCCAGTCTCTTCCGAGTAGGCGGACACCCAGGCATGGGACACATCGGCACCGACCAGGCGCGGACGCCCAGGAGGCGGAAACGTTCGTAAGTATCCGCTCACATACCGCGCGGGTAGACGTAACGAACGCAAGCAGGCAATCTGAAGATGGGCGAAATCCTGACACACGCCGCGGCGGGTACGGAGGACCTCTTCGGCCGGGGTGCGGACGCTGGTGGCCTTCGCGTCGAACTTGAATTCCTTATTGATGCGAGCCGTCAGATCCAACAGTGCCTCCGTAAAGGGCCTTCCGGGCCGGAACGAGACGGATGCATAAGAAGCAAATTCCGGATTTGGCCGGATACGGGGCGACTCGAAAACGAACTGATAGGCATCCAGTCCTTCAGCGCTCCGAAGATTTGGAACAGAACGAACAACTTCTTCCCAGGGTGGCGAATCTTTAGAAGCGGCGCTCTCAGCCGGCAGAATCTTCACCTCGCTCCGGGCTTCTACCACCAATTCATGATGCGGCTCCTCGACGGTGAAGAAACAAAGCTGATTCCCGAAGTAGTCCCGGCGCTTTCCGCATGTCGCGTCGGGACTTATTCGAACTTCGCTCTTTAAACAGACGTGATGAGGCAGGCTGCGCGGAATGAGACACGCAACGTGGTCTCCGAAGGAAACGGACGATTTGTATTTATACGTCGTCTTGTGAACGATCCGGTAAATCATCCGCCTATCGTGATCGGCAAGGTTCGCGCGTGGTTGAAGTATCGATTGGACAGGTTGTTAGACCAGGAGGGTAGAAACTTCTCCAAGGCTTTCAGAGATCGTTTCAGTCGCGCTCGCTCCTTGGAATTGTAATGGGCCGAAGCCGCCGGTCCCTTTGGATGAACCGCTAGCAAATCGAAGCGGCGCAACAGTTTCAAAGCCGTCTGTATGCTTCTCAGATCTTCCGCCACATGCCGGGGAAGTTTTCCATAGAGGTCGACGAGGTGCTCCAGCTGAAAAGCGAGAGATCTGGGATTTGTGCCATCACTCATGAGGACATCAAGTACCGCCAGCGGCTGCAGAGTCGTGTAATATCGTGATCGGTATGTGATGGAACTGTCGGCGACTTCCAGCAGATACTCCCAAAGCGGCCAATCCGTATCTCCAAAGGACTCGCTCAACTCGCGTAATTGGCGGGCAAGGTAGATCGCGCGTTCGAGCCGCCGTCCCAAACTAATAAACAGCCATCCCGGTCCGCGCGTGATGTTTTCCCGCTCCATTCCTGAAAACGCAGAGAGTAGCTCGAGCGTGCCACTCAGAACGGCAGAGTATTCCGTAAAGAGCATGTACTCTTCGATCTTGGCGGAGTCGACGAGTTGGCCGAGCAGCCGCATCATGTCCGACGATAACCGGTCGCGCACGCAAGATCCGACTTTCAGCACATCATCCAAAATTGAAACGAGACTATCCGCACGTTTCGGGTCACCCAGCAGGGAGACCAGTTCCGCCTCAAGCTGGGTCGTTTTGGGAATTTCTTTTTTGGGCAGTTTGCTCAGTCGGCTTTCGAAGCAGCTATGAAGCCGAACCAGGGACCTGAACTCAGGCCCCTCGACACGCCGGACCCGCCCGAGGCAAGTCCGAAGAAGCCGCGCCACATTCTCTGCGCGCTCCGCGTATCGCCCGAGCCAGAAAAGATTATCCGCCACGCGGCTGGGCAGGTCAGCAGAGCCACGTCGTACTTCGACGGGCTGATTGCGTGGTCGCAGCAGACTGAAGGTATCGACAGCCTGGTCGGACAGAACCCAGGCGTCCTTACTGTGTCCTCCCTGCTGCATCGAAACCACAGGCCCGTCAGAACCTGCAACTCGCACGAGCCCACCGGGCATGGCAATCCAACCTGAACCAGTATTCAGTACATAGGTGCGGAGAACCATGCTGCGTGAGAGAAGGGAGCCGTTGTCCCAAACCGGGGCCTTTGAAAGCGCTACTTCTTCCTGCGCGACAAATTCGTACGGCCGAGAGCGCAATCGATCTGCGAACCGTTGCTTCTCCGCTCTGGCAAGTTGGGCTCCGAAGACCGGCTCCATCATTCGGGACGGGAAAGCCGGCTTGACGACAACTCCCTCCAAGTGCTCCAAAACCCAATTGAGTGCATAGTCCTGGCCACACCACCACGTCGCAACCGACGGCAACCGCAGTTGCTCGCCAAGCAGATGTCGGGTCAGCCCGGGCAGGAACGGCATGATGGCCGCGGTCTCAATAAGACCGCTTCCCAGCGCGTTCGCAATGCGCACATGACCGGCATTCGCGGCCTCCACAAGCCCGGGTACGCCCAGATACGACTCGCCTCTCAACTCCAGAGGATCACAGAAGCTATCGTCAACTCGCCGAAGGATCACGTGGACCTCGCGGAGTCCCTCGACTGTCTTCAGATAAACGCGCCGATCACGAACCGTAAGATCGCCGCCTTCGACGAGCGTAAATCCGAGGTAACGGGCAAGGTACGAATGCTCGAAGTAAGTTTCGTTCAGAGGTCCCGGCGTTAACAGGACCACACGAGGCTGATCGTGTCCGGCAAGACTGGCCAGCGCTTCCCGTTGCGCGCGGAAAAATTGCGCCAGCCGGTGTACGTTGGAGCTGTGAAAAAGCTCGGGAAGAATGTCGGCAACGAGAATACGATTTTCGATCGCGTAGCCTGCGCCGGACGGAGCCTGCGTGCGATCGGCCAGTACCCACCATTGCCCGTCCGGAGAGCGCGCCAGATCGACCGCGATCAGGTGCAAATAGCTTCCGGTTGTATTCCTCGTTCGGGCTACCGGGCGCAGAAACGCCGGATTCGCAAAGAGAAGCTCGGGCGGTACGCGCCCTTCCTTCAGCAGTTCTTGCGGCCCGTATAAATCTGCAAGAAGCAGCTCCAGCACTTGCGCGCGCTGAACGATTCCAGCCTCGATGAACTTCCACTCGTCCGGCGGCAGTATGAACGGGATGAGATCGAGTTGCCAGGGACGGTTCGCGCCGAGCGCGTCGTTATAGACGTTGTAGCTAACGCCGTTCTCTCTGATCCTCCGCTCGGCTCTGGCCCAGCGCCTGCCGAGTTCCTCGGTGCCCAACGATCGAAGTGACTCAAGAAGAGGAGCCCAATGTCCTCGAGGCTCAACACCATGCTCGGACAGCTCATCATAGACGCCCCTATCGCGAAGGGAGGCTTGGAGAAGGTCTCCGATCATACGGTGGATGTCGCGCTACCTGTGCCAGCAGATTTCTCAACTTCAGGGTTCCAACGAAGGTCCAGGGTCATCGGAAAATACGGGTTCAAACGCTCGTCCGGCACCTTCACCCTGCCGGGCGCATGCGTCGAACCTTCAAACCTCTCGGCGCGTCGCGCTTCCGCTTCGGCCGCGTTCGCAGGACGGGTCTCGTGGATTGTTCCCTTCGGGTGCAGGACATGATACTTGCAGCCGCCGACCGAGAGCTCATTCCAGCGATCAACGATTTCGAAGCTCAACGGAGTATGTACCGGGATGGTTGGATGAAGACAAGAAGGGGGTTGCCACGCCCGATACCGGATACCGGCAATCGCTTCACCTGGAATCCCTGTCGGGTGCAATGGCGCTGGCCGGCCATTGCACAGAACGGCATACTGGTCCGTTAATCCGGAGACTTTGACTTGTAGGCGGTCCAGAGAGGAATCGACGCTGCGAGATGTTCCGTTACCGCTCGCTTCTTCTCCCAGGACGTGCCACGGCTCGAGCGCCTGCCTCAGTTCTAATGCCACACCTGAGGCGGCAATGGACCCTAACTTTGGAAAACGGAACTGAATGTGCGGTTCGAACCAGCGGCGTTCGAAGGCGTAGCCGGATCGCCGAAGAAAGCGAATCACTTCTTCGAAATCCTGTTGAACGAAATGAGGCAGAAGAAACTGATCGTGCAGGGCGGTTCCCCAGCGAACCAGCCGGTTCTCATAGCGGGTGTTCCAGAATGCCGAGACCAACGCTCTGACCAACAATAATTCCGCAAGACCCATCCTCACATGAGGAGCCATCTCGAATGCCCGCAGTTCGAGAAGACCGAGACGCAAACCGGAATTTTGCGGCGGATACAGTTTGTCGATGCAGAACTCGGCTCGATGCGTATTGCCGGTCATATCCGCCAGTAGGTTCCGAAACAGGCGGTCCACCAACCAGAACGGACAATCTCCCTCCGGCAGTTGGGCAAAGGCAATCTCCAGCTCGTACAGAGAATCGTGGCGGGCTTCATCCACTCTCGGGAACTGACTCGTTGGACCAATAAATGCGCCCGAAAACAAATACGAAAGAGACGGGTGATTTTGCCAGAACGTGATCATGCTGCGCAGCAGGTCAGGCCGTCTCAGGAGGGGACTTTCGGAGGCCGTAGCACCACCGAGTACGATGTGGTTGCCGCCGCCTGTTGGCGTCTGCCGACCGTCGTACGTGAATTTCTGCGCCGTCAGACGGGAGCTTTGAGCCTCTTCGAACACGAGAGTGTTGATGGACTTCAACTCTTGCCAATTGGCGGCGGGCGGCAGGTTTACTTCAATGACGCCCGGATCGGGCGTGACGCTGAAATTGCGCAGCCGCGAGTCTGACGGTGGAGGATAGCCTTCAATCCAGACCGGCTGGTTCAGGTGGACGCACGTATGTTCAACAGCCGCAAGCAGCTCTACATAGTCGCTGGCACTAAGCACAAACGGCATGAAGACGTGCATTCTGCCATCACGAACCTCCACGCATAGCGCCGGCCTTAACAATGACTTCGACCCATCGCCTCCCACCGGCTCAGCCGGGAGGGGGTCATTTTCAGGGGGAGACTCGAATAATTCCGGGTGCATGTTTTCGCGCGCCGGGAGCGGGCCCTCGTCTGAGAATGGGTCCTTCTCGTACTCGAATTCCATGTCGTCGGGCGCCACCCAGGGGAGCGAATCGAGTGGCAATCGATAGCCGACGGGGGAGCTACCCTGAAGCAAAAGCAGGCGTTCCGGCCGAAGAAACCACAACTGGCTCGACCAGAAGAGTCGTCCCTGATGTCGTCGCCGGCGAATGGGTAGAACATACCCGACCGCCTCACCGAGGCCCCTTTCGAAGACTCGGGCCAACTCTTCTCGCTCCCTTGTATTCAGCAACTTCGAATCTGAGACGTCTACGTTAACAGGAAGTCGCCGTTCTCTCCAGATGTAATAAAACGCGTCCTCGTAGGCGGGGATCACATTTGACGAATCGACCTGGAGCCGGCGCGTAAGAGCGTTGATGAACGTGAGAGCGTCTTCTGGCTTATGGTCATAATGTCGCTCTTCCTCGGCGATCAGCTCTGGATTGTTCCACAGCGGGATGCCGTCCACGCGCCAGTGACAGCTCAAAGCCCAGCGAGGCAGAACTTCGCCCGGATACCACTTACCCTGTCCAAAATGCAGCAGTGCGCCCCTTGCCCACCTCTCCTGGATTCTTCGGATGAGCGTCACCGCCCGGGTTCGCTTGAGCGCACCCATCGCGTCCCCATTCCACTGCGGACTATCGGGTTCGTCGATCCCCACGAAGGTCGGCTCGCCGCCCATGGTGAGACGTACGTCGCGCCGCTCGAGATCCCTGTCCACCTGTCGAGCAACTTCCTCGATGGCGCCCCAATCCTCTTCCGAGTAAGGCCGCTCGCGACCGTCAGATTCCGACAGTCGAGTGGTCGTCATCGAATAACTGAACGCCACTCCGGAGGGCTCGACCGTCCCAGTAATCGGCGCAGCATCGGACGGCTCCGGCGAGCACGCAAGAGGAATATGGCCTTCGGTCGCCAGCAAGCCAGAGGTCGGGTCAAATCCCACCCACCCCGCTCCCGGAAGGTACGCTTCAGCCCACGCGTGCAGGTCAAGCGAATCCTTGCGGACCGCATTGCCATCCGGAGCATCGGAGGCCAGTTGGACCAGGTAGCCGGAAGCAAAGCGCCCTGCAATGCCAAGATGGCGCAAGACCTGCACCAGGAGCCATGTCGAATCGCGACACGATCCGCTCCGGCGTAACAGTGTCTCTTCCGGCGTCTGTATTCCCGGTTCAAGCCGGGTAAGATACGCGACCTCATCCCTGATTCTGCGGTTGACGTCGACAAGAAAGCTCAGCGTTGGCTGCGGGTCCACCGGAAGGCGATCGATCCATCTCTGAAACAAGGACCCGCCCGGCTCCAGCCCTAGATACGGTTCCAGACTCCTTGCCAGCGACTCAGGATAGTCAAACGGGTAATGCTCCGCTCCGGGTTCCAGTACGTAATCGAAGGGGTTTATCGGCGAAAGATCAGCAATGAGATCGACCTCCACTTCGAACCTTTGAGTTTTCCCCGAAAAGAGAGCCCGCGCGAGATGATTTGAGTTGGGGTCTTGCTGCCAATGCAGCGACTCAGGCTCGGGCGACACCCTCAGCACGTAGCTCAGAATGGGCGTCCGGCAATGTGGCGCCGGCCGCAGACGCGCCACTTGCGGCCCGAGACTTACGGGCTTATCGTATGTGAAGCTAGTCCGATGATTCAGCGCAACTTTGATTGGCAATCTGTAAGTACCATCCAAGGCTATTCCTTGCCGCCAGGCGAACTGCAGCTACTCTGGATGCCAGCAACGGACAGGGAAGCCAGCCCGGAAAGTTTATCCAATCTTAACGGATGCGGGGAGATGCCCGGCGACCAATGGCTCCATGGGCCGGCTACTTAGCTCCAACCCCTTTACCGAACGAAACTTCCAGGTCCCGGAAAACGGTCAATAGAACTGCCGGACAACTTTGTTTGTATCTTTGATCGAATCGTGTTGCTCTAAAGCGTTAAGATAGATATCGTAGTCGCGTCCGGAAGTACTCTGAAGGAGGGGCTGCTTACTCGAAAGCAGAGTTTTGTATGGACCGTTCTGGTGATCGTGTACAGGAGCTTATTCGGGGTCGCCGTGCAGGTTTGGTCAGCTTAAAAGAGTTCGAGGCTAGAATCGACGACTTCACTCATCGGGA
>JBJMGJ010000466.1:0-5196 GCA_045807965.1 Bryobacteraceae bacterium
GATTCGCCTGTCCAGATCTCGAATTGGCGGGCGGCCTGCTCGAGCAACATTTCGGAGCCATGAATAACCGTTGCGCCCTGCTCCGCCGCACGTTGGAGCAGTACCGTATCGTGCGGGTTATAGACCATGTCGAGAACTAGTTGCCCCGGTACTCGATCGGGAAACAAGCAACCATCCTTGTTAGGAGACATTCCTACGGGTGTTGCATGAACCAGAATGTCGAACCGTTCTTTTGCGGACTGTTCGAGGGAGAGTGACTTGCCCCCGATTGCGCGTGCCAGGCCCCGCGCGCCCGCCATGTCCCGCCCCGTGATGGTTACGCTTGAACCGGCATCGCACAAAGCCATAGCTGCCGCCCGGGCCGCACCACCGTAGCCGGCGATCAAGACCGAAGCTCGATTGAGATTGAGATGCCGCCGCAATGGCTGAAGAACGCCATCAACGTCGGTATTCGTGCCTCGCCATTTCTGGCCCTTTTTCCAAACGGTATTCACCGCGCCGATACGCTTTGCGATTGGCTCCACAACGTCCAGGTAACGCAAGATCCGTTGCTTATGTGGAATAGTCACACTGAACCCGGACACGGGAAGAGCGGCGGCCGTCTTCATCCAATCGGAGAGTTGAGAAGGCGGAAGAAGAAAGGGCAGGTATACGGCATCGACGCGCCGGGATTGAAACGCCCGGTTGTGAATAACCGGCGACTTCGAATGTGCAACCGGATCTGCGATGACGCCATAAACCTTGCTCTGACGCTTTAGCTTTTCACAGCGGTAAAGGCCTCGCATTACCTTCGAGGAAGTTTGGCCCGGAGCCGTTCCCTCTGCTTCGTCCGGAGCGGCATATGTGTACAAACAACCCGCGGCTGTGGCCAGCACGCGTGTCGGCACACCCATCTCCGACATAGCGAAAGCGACCACCGGAGTGGAACCGAAGCCCGCGCGTGCAAACTCCATCATGCGCAAGTTGTCGCTCGGCTTGGTCGCGGTGGAGATAACCTTGTAAACGTCAGCCGGAATCTTGATTAAACGCTTTCGGATGGGTTCGAGCGCCGGCGTGTTCTTAAAATTGTGGTACGAAACGACCACGGGCGTGCCTTGCCGCAAAGCGACGACGGCTGGCGCGGCCTTTTCGGCGGATTCAATCTCGACATCTACCGCCGTCGCGCCGGCTGTGCCCGCCTGGCCCAAGAGTTGAAGCTGCTGCTCGATAGACCCCGCAAATCCGCCGTAGTTCAGCTTGTGGCGGCAGGTTGCCAAAAGGTATGAGTCCGAGTACCGGCGCTTAAAATCCTGGATGAACCCTAAACCTGAGCTCGGATTGCTCAGGTAGTCGAGGCGCACCTCGAGAAAGGTGTTGCCGTCCTTGTATTCACGCTCCGCGGCCCGCATCAACTGCGCGGCTGTCGGAAAGCCTAACGCTACACAAAGACGAGGCAACGACCGGGGGAGCGAAGGCATGACAGCGCGATTGGAACAGGATAGCAGCATGCTACTCTCATCGGGTGTCAGCGCAGACTGATCCGTGGATTGAGTACTGCCGGCGGTTGAACAAGCACTACCGGCAGGGCAACCTGCGCATCCTGGCGGGCGCCGGTTTGTCCATCGATTCGGGCTTTCCCACCTGGGGCGAACTGAACCGCGCACTGCTTCGTAAATACATCGAAGAAGACCTCGGAAGTGATCCAAAGGCACAGCCCATTGTTCGTCAGCATCTCGATGAACTGGTCCAGGAACTCTACAACTCAATCGGACGCGAGGCCGCCGCCGACTTTGTTTGGAACTCCAGCACGCGCGAGAACTTTTTCGAAGATCTCCGCCGGGTGCTCTATAACGGGCGCGAGTTCGTGGATCTGCCGCTGACGCCGGTTCATCTGCAACTGACGGCGATGGACCGCGCCGCCATCTTCACCATGAACTTCGATCCGCTTCTTGAATTGGCGCGCTACCGCGCGACGGGTGGGCAGTCCAGAGAACCGGATCTCACGCCGTATCGTTCGGCCAATCCGCCTCTAAAGGGAACGGCGCCCGATACCGGCAAGATCTATCACGTTCACGGCTGGATTGATCCCGATGGCATCTGTGGGGGTTCTTTCGTTCTGACTGAGTCCCAGTACTTCGAACTGTTCAGCCGCCAGGCGCAGCGGCCGAATCAAATGCTTGACTACGCCCTGACCTCGGGAGGCGCTGTCCTGATCCTGGGAATGAGTCTTGCCGACGTGAACCTGCGGCGGCAACTCTACATGCGCGCGAACAGCCGGATCTCCGATTCCACCGAAATCTATGCCGTCCTCAGAGGCAACGGAAGGCAGCTTCTGGACGCATACCAAACGCTGCATTGGGCGAACCGCGGCGTCCGGCTTATCTACGTCGAGGATTACGACGGCATCTCGGCTAAACTGCGGGAAATTAAGTTTGGCTTTCCCGCGGAAGCGACAGGGCCTTCGCCCTGGATGAGTGAAACGCTGCGCTGGGTGAACGACCGCCTGCCAAAGCAGCTTATCTTTTCGGACGAATGGCAGACGATCGCACGCACAACTCTCGTCGAATTCGTCTCGCAAATCAGGGAAAGCTTCGCCGTCAACACGCAGGAAGTGATCCACGTCTCGTTAATGGGACAGGTAAACGCACAGCAGATTGCCAGCTTCGCCGATACGCGCCATAGCTTCACCGGGAAGGAAGCCGAAGACTACGCGCGGCAATTCCGACTGCGGATTGGCCACCGTAAGGCACAGGGCGTTGCCGGCGTTGCATTCTCCCAGGGTCGGCCTTACGAAGTGCTAAATGATCCGGAATTCGCGGATCAGAACTTCACGCCCGCTATGAAACAGTTCTACGATCGCAAGCTTCGAAATTGGCGCTCATTAATGGCCATTCCGATTCTCCAGACACCGGACCAGCTGCCCGTCTTAGTTGCCGCGATTAGCTCCAACCTGGGAGAACCATTCTGGACCAACAAAGGAGAAGAAACGGAGAACAAACGCCACCAGATTAGTCAGGCTCTCGAACTCGTAGTACGCGAGTTAGTAAGTTCTTCATCTAAACCTTCGTAGCCGCCCTACAATGAAATGGGAGATTTCAGTGGGCAGACTAACTTGGGAACAAGCCCGTGCGCTCGTGGCCAAGGCCTATCAGCCTTCGCCCGATTTACATCCATCGATACGCCCGGTTAAGCCCTCCCCCTTGTCCACCGAGGATTCGGACTTCGCCCGCGACTTCCTCCAAAAGCTTCGGCGTCGCTTGAAAGCTCGGGCGGACGGTAACGGCTGATTCATGTTCCTTGGCTACCATGGCTGAGTGACGAGCAAAAAGCTTCGGATTCTTGTCCCCGTGCTGGGTCTGCTGCTGCCTTTCGTTCTCACGTCCCAGGGATCAAGCGACTCGAATACCCAAACTGTTATTCAGATTCTTCAAGCAGCCAAACAAGAGGCTGCGGCCCACGGCGGGCACTACGTTCCTGTCTTGTCTCCGATCGATCGCCTGGTAACTGGGCAACACCCCACTCTGGACAGTCGCGCGGTCCAGGAAGCCGCATTCCCTGTCGTCGTCTGGACTGTCGATGATCCCAAAGTCATGGCTGAATTGATTGCGAAACGAGTAGACGGAATCATCTCCGACAGGCCCGATCTGCTTCGAGAAGCAGTCTCGAAAGCCCGCAGTCAACCGGGGAACCGAAAAGACCAGGCTTATTTTGCCCGATTTGATAGCCAGGGACATCGCGGAGGACGAGATCTGCGGCCCGAAAATACGCTGCCCGCCTTCGAATCCGGCCTGGATCAGTTGGTCAGCACCCTCGAGACCGATACGGGTGTTACGGGTGACCGAGTGTCGCTCATTAGCCATGAGCCCTTCATCAATCCGCAGACCTGCCGGAGGGCCGACGGACAGGAGTACACAACGGCTAATCAGGTTCTCATCAAGGACATTCGCATGGCGGAAGCGCAGAGCCAGTTTATCTGCGACAAGGTATTTCGTGGGCCCCAGCAGCGGAATGATCTCTCGCTTTCCCCCGTCGCGATGGCGTTTGCCAACAAGAACCGTTTGCGCAGCCCCTACCTTCCTACTCACGCCGCTCAACTTTTCGAATTTGTCCGGTTCTACGCGTCTTATTACAGGTCAGGGCCCGGCAAAGCACATGCCAATGCTGAAGAGCGCTGGCGGAATGCCGAAAAGGTTCGTTTTAATCTGGAAACTAAGATCGATCCGCGGCCGGAGTACGCGAACCGGACATTCGGACCGTCAGAGTTCACCGAAACTCTAGCTGGAACAATTGAAAAGAACGGAATGGAATCCCGCTCGGATATTCAGAGTTTCGACTTCAGGACGTTGCATCTCGCGGCAAAAACTCACCCGAGAATCCGCACCGTATTCCTGATCGAATCAATCCCGACTCCGCCGAGTAGCAGTGCCGCTGGCGGACGGAAATAGACGCTTGTCGTTTAGGGCCTGGGCCGCTTTACGTGCTTGCTCAGAACTCGGATTCGTTTGAATTAGGGAGCGCAATTCCTGAACCGCCTTTGTGCGCTGACCGTCTTTCGCCAGGGCCATCCCTTTCATATACTTTGCATCCGCGGTCTTAGGATTGTTTGGAAACCGTTCCAAAACGGAATCAAAACCCTCCGCAGCGGCCTTGTAGTCGCCCTTCGTATAGCTGATTTCGGCTAAATAATATTGAGCGCTCGCAGCAAGTTCAGTGGTGGGGAAGTAGGTAAGATACTGCTGATATTCCTGTGCCGCGAGATCTAGGTTGCCGGTTTGCTGATCACGCCGGGCATCGCTATAGGTTTTCTCAGCGCTCATTCCCATCGGTGGAACGTTAGCAGCTCCTGGCTGTCCGGGAGTCCCGGTCGTAGTAGGCGCGGGCGGCGGACTCTGCATGATCTGAAGCTGATTTTTCAGATCCGTCACTTTCGCGTCCATGCGCTCCAGGCGGGCGGCGAGATCGGCGAGGGCGTCCCGCAATGCTTTCGTATCCTCGCTCATTCCCTCGACCTTTGTCGTAAGCCCGGTCACAGGAGCGAGCGAGCGGGTCACAGCACCGCTCAGCGATTCCTGCATGGAGGCAATCAGCTCGGCATTGTGGCGGGTATCGCCTTGAATGGTCCGCATCGACTCAGTTAACGCCGCAATCTGCTTGTCGAAGTTCGCCTGCATTGCGTCCATCTTCTCCTCGAGAGCGCGCTGCAACGCAATAAGGTCC
>JBJMGJ010000467.1:0-3241 GCA_045807965.1 Bryobacteraceae bacterium
CGATCTGCTCATACTTATGCGATCCGCGTTATGTCAGGGCGAAAGTCTTACGGTCTAGAATCCATAACGCATCGTTAATCATGGCGCCGTAAGCGAAGCTAGTGGCATGTCGCGGTGAGTTCGTTAGCATGGGTTAACACGACGGCGGAGTTCGGAATACTTCCAATGGAAGGGGCGTGCAGTTTTCGAATACGCCCGTATGTAACGAATGAGCTTGCGCCCGAGATCACGGACAGAACGGAATACTCCGCGTGCGATGACCTCTCGCTCGATGCGTGAGAACCAGATCTCAACCTGATTGAGCCAGGATGAGTAGGTCGGCGTGAAGTGAAGTTGCACGTTAGGATGTGTCTGAAGGAAGCTGGCGACCTTCTGTGTTTTGTGGGCCGAAAGGTTATCCAGAATCACATGGATATCCTGCTTGGGCTTGCACAACCCGACCACTTGATCGAGAAAATCTACAAACTCATCACTGGTGTGGCGGGCTGCCGTTTTGCCGTGGACCTTGCCGCTGCGAACGTTCAGTGCCGCATACAGCGACAGCGTGCCGTGACGATAGTATTCGAAGCCGTGACGCTCGACTCGTCCCGGTGACATTGGCAGTACCGGATCAAGCCGGTCGAGTGCTTGAATGGCTGATTTCTCATCCACACAGAACACCGCCGCATGTTGCGGCGGATGCAAATACAACCCAATGATGTCGGCTGCTTTCTGTTCGAACTCCGGGTCGTCGCTGGCCATATAGCGCTCCAGTCGATGCGGCTTCAGGCCGGCGTTGTGCCAGATGCGCTGCACCGTGTCTTTGCTAACTCCGAGATGCACGGCCAGCTTGCGACAGGACCAATGAGTCGATCCATCTTTCGGCTTGCGTCGAGTCGCCTCCAAAACCTTGGCCTGTAACGCCGGCGTAATTACGGACGGCTTCTGCCCGGGGTGTCGGATCTCGATCAGGCCCTCTACCCGCTGCTGCAGAAACCGCTCCTTCCACCGCGAGATGGTAGGAGCCGTCGTATCCAGCTTCGCCTGGATGGATCGATACGGCAGACCTTCAGCGAGCATTAGAATCAGCCGAGCCCGGAACACATCGCCGGCCGGAAGTGTGCGCGACTGTGTCATCTCCTCCAACTCCAGTCGCTCCTCTATCTTCAGTGTGATTGCCTTGCCAGCAAAGGGCATATTCACATTGACTGCTTGAGCGTGCTAATCGTTTCTTAGCGACGCGCCACTAGTAGTGCTGCGGCGGGTTTACGACCTTACAGGGGACGAACAAATTCGAGCGGTGGCTGAACAGCTAATCGCGACCGAAGAAGACCTCAAATACCGGAAGAAGTACCTGACGGTCTGGCGGAAATGAGCACGCGTACCGGTCCAGAGCTATTGACACTATCGCGGTGCTTTCGGTGAATTTGTGTCTGCGCCTCGTGGCTGCGCAGTGGTGTCAACCATCAACCCGACGCATGCAAGCGCGGGATCGCTTCTGTTCAACTCCTTAAGGACATGACATTTTCCCAGAGCGCATCGCCCTCCTCATCCTTGACAAACAGGCTTACCGCCGAATGAACCGGCCGAGGCGTCCGAAGTGTTGCCCAACTCTAAATGCCATGAACCGCGAGATCACGCCGACCGAGTAAGAACGTCGCTTTAGGCCGCGTCTTTAGGAGGATGGATGCCCGAGAGCTCGAAAGGTACATGCCAAAGTGCCCAAACGATTGCCGTGACCACCACCGCGCGTCGGGCACCCATCCGACAAACGAGTCGCGGCAGCAGCCAGGCTCGTCAACCAACTTCCTCGAAAAACGCCAGGAAGAAAACCATTGCTACCCAACCATGCATTGAGCACGATATGTCCCACAAGTCCCTGGATGGCCGGGTGCCCCAACCGTGAGAAGCGGGCGTGTGGTACAGACCGTCCGACTGCGGTCTGAACCAGTCCTGCCACTGTAGTCCGCCTTGGGCGGCAGCCGATCACGCGTGTTTCCGGCCCAAATTCTATGCTTCGCTTGACAGGCAAGCCGCTACTTGCCTATCATCGATCATGAGGGATGTTTTCGAGGCCATCGCGGTTCCGGCGCGCCGAGCAATTTTGGATGAACTGGTCGACCGGGACGGTCAGACCCTCTTCGAGCTTTGCACACGTTTAGCGATGAGGCACCAAATTGGACTTACACGGCAGGCCATCTCCCAGCATCTGGAGGTCCTTGAGGCGGCGGGACTGGTGACGACGGAGCGACAAGGCAGGTATAAGCTTCATTACCTGCATGTCGCACCGCTTCAGGAGATTGCAGATCGCTGGCTGAAGCCCGCCAAGAAAGGAACGCGCAGATGAAAATCGTTGTTTCCAGCATTTTTGTGGACGATCAGGACAAGGCATTGGATTTCTATACCAAGAAACTCGGGTTCATCAAGAAGACCGAGATTCCGCTCGGAACCATGAGATGGTTGACAGTGGTCTCGCCCAGTGACCCGGGCGGTACGGAACTCTTGCTTGAACCCGATTCCCATCCCGCCGTTGGTCCGTTCAAGAAGGCGCTGATGGAGGACGGCATTCCAGTTACCTCCTTTGGTGTTGAAGATGTTCGTGCGGAGTACGAACGCCTTTGTGCCGCTGGTGTCGTGTTCACACAACCGCCGATCGCAATGGGGCCCGTGACCACTGCCGTCTTGGACGACACTTGCGGCAACCTAGTTCAACTTGCTCAACGAGGGTAGGACGAGTATGCCGCCAGCTGCTTCCGCGCCATACAAACAGCTATTGGATGACCTGCGCTCATCGGAGCAGTCCCTGCAGAATCATGCATTTCACGCGTTGGTCAAAGCAACGGACACTCCGGTGGACTGGGCCTACGAAGTCTGGGACGACCTGCTACGCACGCTGGTGGACGGCGACAATCGTCAGAGGTCGATTGCTTCGCAGGTGCTCGCCAATCTCGCGAAGAGCGATCCCAAGCAGCGCATTCTCAAGGATCTGGGGGCGCTGTTAAAGGTCACGAAGGATGAGCGCTTTGTCACGGCGCGCCACTGCCTGCAGTCTCTGTGGAAAGTTGGCGTGGCAGGTGAGGCACAGCGCAAGACATTACTGAAGGGACTAAGTGGCCGATTCAAGGAATGCGCGACCGACAAGAACTGTACGTTAATTCGATACGACATTCTAGTAGTGCTGCGGCGGGTTTACGACCTTACAGGGGACGAACAAATTCGAGCGGTGGCTGAACAGCTAATCGCGACCGAAGAAGACCTCAAA
>JBJMGJ010000468.1:0-4252 GCA_045807965.1 Bryobacteraceae bacterium
GCAGCGCTCGTTCCTCTCGTTCGATTTGGACCTCGCTATCTGATCCTCGCTTCAGATGAGATGCGTGGAGTTAAGCCACAGTGGTCAGACGTCCTTATGGACCTCGATAGCCAGGAAGCGGCACGGCAGCTCAAAGAGAAAGCGCACCCTGGAGACACTCTGTTCGTCTGGGGTTACCGGCCCGACATCTTTGTTTATGCGCGGATGGTCTCGGACAGCAGATTCTGGGACTCTCAGCCCCTGACAGGTGTAGCGGCAGATCGACATTTATATGCCACGACGGCGATTTATGGCGGCCCGGCGGCTCGCAACCGCATTGAACTGTCCCGCTCGCGACCGACTTGGGTGATCGACGGCCTGGGCCTTTTGAATCCGCGCCTGGCGCCGGACCGATATCCAGAACTGCAACTTTGGCTAGCCCATTACCGACTCGTTGGCCGAACGAAGCTGAGTTTGATCTACCGCCGCAAGGAGTGAGTCCGGGTGTTCTTAGTTCTTCTTCATTTCTGTAAACGCTAACTTCTTTTCTATTCCATCGACGAGTAAGCGATCGTCATTACCGAAGTAAGTCAGCTGTCGTCCCCTGGTCACACCTTTGAGGCTGTCCTTCAACTCCGGTGAGCCGCCGCTGAGGATGACCTTGGAATTGGCCGTCCAGTATTCGCAATGGTCCGATGTTCCGGTTCGCCTGTGATTAGGGCCGACGATTCCAACCACGGTGACGTCGCCATCAGCAAACGCGTGATCGAGAGAAGAATCATTCTCGTGGCCGGGCGTTCTTGGCGTCAGATAAGCCACCAGCTCTCTGGCGGTGATGACCATCTTGTCGCGAACCAGCTTCACTCCGCCCGAGTACTGGGCTTGCTTCGTGTCGTCTGTGTACATCAACTCAGGAGCGTAGATTGTCGTGAACGTGGGATTGTTTGGCGTCGGGGCGGAACTCTGGCCCGCCGTCCCTCCCGAGGAGTCGGCGTTCTTATTCGTATCAGTTAGCTCGCTGACGACATTACCCGTTGCATGAAGCGTCTGCGCATCGCGATCGATGTCGAGCACCGAGGCCATGATTCGGTTTGCACCCTGCCACATGACCGCGTGACCCTCGTAGTGAATCGACGAGTTCTTGTCTCGTGTCGCCATTTTATCCGCCTTCGCCTGCATTGGCTGTGAGTTGTCCAGCATGGATGTACCGGGCTTCTCCTTCTTGTCCGGCGCGTGGGTGGAGACTACGCGGCCTTGGGCCGTCATATCGCCTGTGCTCTGGTCCATAACGATCTGGTTCGCAGTGGTCGAACCGGTTTCATCGAGTACGCGCGCATTTTCATCGAGCACCATGCGGTTTGCTTTCTGGTCGAGAAATGCTCTTTTCGAGAACGCTTTCCTCGTGCCCTCCTCGTATCGAAAGTTTCCGACTTGTTCAATGGTGGCTACGTCGTTGCTGTTCGGCTGGAATTTCGCCCTGAGTTCATCGCTCCAGGTGAGCGCCGGAGATGCTGGTGCGTCCGGATTCCCAGGGTTTCCCGCTACGACCGGCTTCGGTGGGCGGTCCGTCCGGGTGGCAACATCCCAGGCGAGGAATGTCTCCGCATAACTTCCTGCTCCGTACAACACGCGGAGACGAGATGCTTCAACGGTTCGGTGCTGTGATGTGGGGCGGTTCGGCTTAAATTCGACCTGGGATTGAGAAGTGGTCCGAATTTCCTGGAGGTCTCTTCCGTCCGGCTTCATCTCGAGTTCTATGTGATCGCTGCGCAGCGTACGGGTGTCGGCCAGGTCCACTCCTCCACGGGACTTGGGTTGAGATTCCGCCACCGCATGTCCGTCGGCCAGCACCAGATGCAAATTGCTGTCCTGCTTTTCCGCGCCGTTTACGGGCTTGCTCTCAACCGCGAAACGCATATCGGCCCGGTCGCCGACGAGCGTTGTCGTGGCCGAGGGCTGACTGGATATCACTTTAGCGTTGCGGTCGCCGATGATGTTGACCAGCACGCCCTGCTCGTTGAACATTGCCGTCATGTGATCGGCCGAATAGCCGGTCTGGCGATCTTCACGTTGGTCAGTCCCGAAGGCATGCTCGCCATCCACCTGATGCAGGCGCTGGTCTTGCAACAGCACGACCGCGTTTTGGCACTGAATGGTTGTGGTTCTTCGCTGCAGCTTGGCCCAGGGCGTTAGATAAACCTTCTGCTCCAGTTCTTTGTAGACAAGATCGCCGCTCTCGATGTGCATCTTGTTTTCGGCCGGACCGCTTCCCACCCAGTCAAGCGCCACGGCGGATCGCATATGGAGGACGCGAGTGTTGGGGTCGTAATCCGCACCCACCGCCTTGCCGCTTCCCGACGGGAATTTGAATATGGCTGCCCTTTCGGTGCTCGCTTTGCCTGTTTTGGTGTCGTAAGAAACGCCAGAGGTTTCCACCTGAACGTGCTTCGAGGCAACATCCTTGTTTGCCGCGTCATCGTTTATGGGCACGTTCATCACGATGCGAACCAGCTCGTCGGAGATGAGCTTCTGTGAGCCCTCGTTGAACAGGGCTTGATTCGTACTGATGTACGTGTAGGCTGAGGCATCCTTGTTGAAGAGCTTCAGTGAGAGACCGTGAAGCTCAAACGTGGACGGGTCGTGGGTGGCCTGGAAGGCCTTGGCATACACCCGGACCATGGGTTTGTTAGTCGTCGGGTCGTCCTTACCCCACTGCCAGCCGGAAGATGCCACTGCTTCATAGCGCTTCCCCACCTCCGGGGCGACCTGCCGGGGGCCGCGACGCGCTTTATCCGCCCGAAGCTTGTAGGTATATCCGATTAGAGCTGTTAGGAGCAGGGCGGCGAGGGCTAAAAACAGTGAGAATCGCCGCATGACTGTGGTGACCGGGTCTTATCCCACCATATAACGCCCGGCGATTCAGTACCAATAGAACAAAATATGAGTCTTTCGTTGTCATAGTTCGACACGCCCTAGCACTAAGGGGTTTATTTTGAGTGAGTTGAAGCTTCTGGTTGTCACTCGCCCTTCGAGTGTGCTAATAATGTCCGTGGGCAGATCGGGCTAAGGAATAGCCTGAACACCAACAACGAACAAGCTAGTTGCTGTTATTGGAGGTTTTTAGTATGGACATTCGACCGCTACACGACCGCGTTGTAGTCAAACGGATCGAAGAAGGTGAGACCATGCAGGGCGGTCTCTATATCCCCGACTCGGCGAAAGAAAAGCCGCAGCAGGGCGAAGTGGTTGCAGTCGGAAAAGGCAAGCGCGACGACTCCGGCAAAGTGAATGCACTCGACGTGGAAGTTGGCGATCGCATCCTTTTCGGCAAGTATTCCGGTAGCGACATCAAGCTGGATGGCAACGAGTACCTGATCATGCGCGAGGACGAAATCCTGGGCGTTTTGATGAACGGTTCCTCGAACGGCAAGTCCGGAAACAAGTAAGTAGGAGAGATTAACATGGCTGCAAAACAGATTGTTTATAGCGAAAATTCCCGCCAAGCCATTCTTCGGGGCGTTAATCAGCTTGCTGATGCCGTCAAGGTGACGCTCGGTCCTAAGGGCCGGAACGTCGTGCTCGAGAAGAAGTTCGGCGGCCCCACCATCACCAAAGACGGCGTGACGGTGGCAAAAGAAGTTGAGCTGAAGGATCCGCTGGAGAACATGGGCGCCCAGATGGTGCGTGAGGTTGCTTCGAAGACCTCCGACATCGCTGGTGACGGCACCACGACCGCGACCATCCTGGCTCAGGCCATCTTCCGCGAAGGCGTGAAGTCGGTTGCCGCCGGTGCGAACCCGATGGCTCTGAAGCGCGGCATCGAGAAGGCTGTCGAAGCCGTTGTCAATGAAGTGAAGAAGTTCTCGAAGGATGTACCTTCCCAGGGCGACGCAATTGCTCAGGTGGGAACCATCTCCGCCAACGGCGACAGCACGATCGGCAACACCATTGCCGAAGCGATGCAGAAGGTTGGCAAGGATGGCGTCATCACGGTTGAAGAGTCAAAGACCATGGTGACCGAGTTGCAGACCGTCGACGGAATGCAGTTCGACCGCGGCTACCTGTCTCCGTACTTCGTAAGCGATCCGGAGCGGATGGAAGCGGTTCTCGAAGACCCCTACATGCTGATCCATGAAAAGAAGATCAGCAACATGAAGGACCTCCTCCCGCTGCTCGAGCAGATTGCTCGTTCCGGCAAGCCCCTTCTCGTCATTGCTGAAGAAGTCGAAGGCGAAGCGCTGGCAACTCTCGTTGTCAACAAGCTGCGTGGAAC
>JBJMGJ010000469.1:0-5616 GCA_045807965.1 Bryobacteraceae bacterium
TACTTTCGTAAAATTGCAGTTGAAATCGATATCGGGACGGGAAAAGGACCAGTCCGCAGAAACTACGGTTCCGAAAAGACCGACATGAGTTTCCGGCAAAGACGAGAACTCGTCCTGGATAAATCCCGCAAAAGACGAATTTGCGGTCTTTAAAACCTGCAGATCTCGAAGCCCGGACCTGATTGTTTTGGTGGGTCGGGTCGCGACGATCTCGGCTGTGCGCCGTTCGGCGCTGGCCAGTCTGAACGCTGCCGGGCTATCCGCAATGCGCTCCCACGGAACTTGCTCGATCTGAACTGTGACTTGCCGTAAGTGCCCGATACGGGAAAGGAAATGCGCCGTCAGCATGCGCCCGAATGTTTCGATATCGGACCAACGCAGCTGCTTAGCAAGGACGTACACCGTGTTTTTTATGGTGTCGGTCGGAAGGACCGAGGCATTGGACCCGGTGAGATACGAATCGGCGAAATCTCCTTCGAAGAAGATACTGACATTCAGTTCACGCACTTCGTGCCGCGCATTGGAACGGTCGAGCTGAGTGAGGCGGACAGAGGTCTTGCCATACGAGCTAGATTTCAGTTCCGCCACGTCAGCTCCCGCGATAGGTCGTGAATCCAAAAGGACTGATCAGCAAAGGTATGTGGTACTTCGATTCCGGATTCTTGACCCAAAACGTCACGCTCACCTCAGGATAGAAACTCTCCGCCCAGCGCGTACCAACGTCGAAGAGAATTGTATATTTTCCGCTCACAAGAGGCTTGTCGGCCGGCGAGAAGGAGGGAACGCGCCCGTCCTGGTCTGTCCATGCGGAAGCCAGTTCCTTACCCTCGCGATAGAGGTGGACCTGA
Organism: Bryobacteraceae bacterium; assembly: GCA_045807965.1. Classification (GTDB taxonomy): domain Bacteria; phylum Acidobacteriota; class Terriglobia; order Bryobacterales; family Bryobacteraceae; genus Bog-105. The sequence continues at coordinate 849 of JBJMGJ010000469.1, forward strand.
ATGCCGGAAGCGGGACGTCCGGCCGCCGTATCAAGTATGTGAGTCGAAATACCGCTCATCGGTTTATTAGTTTGTCCAGCCGTAAATGTATAATCTTCTGTTGTTCCTCGGCCGCAAGTCGGATTTCATGTTCAGGGGAATTGACTAGGCGCTGTTCCAGAGAAATAAGCATTTCCTCCGCGGATTTCCCTGTTGCGCAAATGATGAAGATAAATCCAAATTGTGCCTTATATTCGTGATTTAACCTCGCGATTCGCGTTCTAACATCTTCAGCGGCAATCGCCACCCCGGCCTGCTCCTGTTTGCTCCACCGAGAGGCCCCACTGGTCTCCCCGATCTTAGGATGGCTCCCGAATGCCTCAAGCCAGTCTTCCCGGCTCAATGACGCCCAAATACAATCGGCTGCATCGTGCAATTCCGCCAATGCGCAGAAGGGCCGGCGGGCAGCCATGCCGTCGGCCCATTTGCGAGACCCACAACACGTCTCCAGAACGTCTGCCGCAGCGGGTGGTTCCGTCCGGTTCAGCTCATCGAGCGTCATAAGCCGTCGTCAGAAAATCTCCCAGGAGATTGCGGGCCACTTGCATCCGATACCGTGCCGTCGAGCGGATGTCATCGATCGGCTTTATCTCAGCCCTGAGCGCGTCTTTCGCGCGAGCGAGAATTTCGGGAGAAATCACCTGGCCTCGCAACTCGTTTTCGGCCGCCGTGCAGCGAATCGGCGTCGGCGCGACACTACCTACCGCAATGGCGATATCGGCAACCGTATCTCCTTCAAGTTGAAGTAGTCCGTGCAGACAGACCTTCGAGATGGCTTGCGCCTTTCTCGCGCCCACCTTGCGCGCGTAGTGTCTCCACCCAGAGAACTTCCTGGGCAAATGTATGGCGGTGACCATCTCGCCCCTGCCTAGTTGCATCTGCTTATAACCTGTATGGAACTCGCGATACGGGATTGTCCTTTCGCCGTGAACGGACTTGAGGCGCAACGTGGCCTCGTAAACGAGAAGCGGAGGCGCAGAGTCCGCCGCGGGCGACGCATTCACGATGTTGCCCCCGATGGTTCCCCGATTCTGGTTCGCAATACCGCCCGTCCAACTCGCGGCCATGGGTAACAGCGGAAACTCCGCGCACAATACCGGGTGTTCGCGGATCCTTGTGTAGGTCACGGCAGGACCCAGCACCACTTCCGGTTCCAACACGGTAATGCTACGGAGTTCAGGCAGGTGTCTGATGCTGACAAATCGGCTGCCCCAAAGCTTTCCCGCGTTTAGCAGAACCATCAAGTCGGTTCCGCCGGCGATTGGTTCCCATGCGGGATCGGACGCGAGCAGGCGCAGCGCTTCGTCCAGGTCGGATGCAGCTACTAAGTTGAGATCTCCCAAGGCGGATTTCAACGTTCACTTCCGCTCGCTTTATACACGGCCTCGACAATCTTTTCGTAGCCCGTGCAGCGGCACAGGTTACCCGAGAGCCCTTCGCGAACCTCCGTTCGCGTCGGGCGCGGATTTTTTTTCAAGAGATAGGCGGCAGCCGTCAGCATGCCCGGCGTGCAGATGCCGCATTGGGCGCCTCCCGCCTCAGCGAAGGCCTGCTGCAACGGATGAAGGTCGCCGTGCTTCGCAAGTTCCTCTACTGTGCAGACGGTCGCGCCCTCTATCTGAAGCGCCGGCACCAGGCAACTATTGACGAGTTCATCGTTGACGAGGACCGAGCATGCGCCGCACTCCCCTTCGCCACATCCCTCTTTCGTTCCCGTCAGGCCCAGGTCTTCGCGCAAAACGTCAAGCAGGCGTTTCATCGGTGGAACTATCACGCTGCGCCGGTTTCCGTTCACCGTAAACTCGATTGCAGCATTCACGCAGCCGCTTCCTCCGGCTGTTCCAGAGCCGCCAGAACGTCCTCCGGCAGTAACGGAACGTTAGAGAAAGCAACGCCGATCGCATTCTCGACCGCATTGAGAACCGCCGGCGCAGGTCCATCCATGGGGAGTTCTCCTATGCCCTTCGCGCCCATCGCGCCATGCTCGTAAGGGATCTCCTCAAACAGGACGCGAACCGGCGGAACGTCAACGGCGGTCGGAATGATGTAATTCGTCATCTGATTGTTCATCATTCCGCCATTCCGCCAAACGACGTTCTCGTAGAGTGCGAGACCAATACCCTGCACGACGCCACCCTCAACTTGTCCTTCGGCGAGGACCGGATTCAGAACCTTCCCGACTTCCTGGACCGCGACGAAATCATCAACGGTCACCTCACCCGTCAAGGTGTCGACAGTTACCGAGGCAACGTAAGTAGCCCAGGAATAGGCTCCGTAGGCATCGCCTCGATACGTCTGATCGTCCCAAAAGATTCCGGGTGGCTCCTCGTACTGGGCCTTGATCGTTAATGGACCTCGTTCGGCGGCATACCGCGCGACGGCAGCGTCAAACTGGTCCGGTGTGTAAGTTGGCGCCAGATAGCCTGTCCGCTCCAATTTGCTCTTGAGTTCACAGGCCGCCCTCTCCACCAATCGCCCGACCACCATGGAGGTTCGCGAAGCGACGGTAGGGCCACTGTTCGGAACAGCGGCGGTATCCGGTTGCTTAATGTCGATCGCGTCATAGTCGGCCCCGAGCGCCTCCGCCGCGATCTGGGTCAACACTGTATTCGTACCCTGGCCCATCTCGGTCATCGAAGCGGATACGCAGACACGACCGCGAGCCGTCAACTCGATTTCGACCACCGACCGAAGGTATCGTTCGCCGGAACCGGTGAAGCCCGCACCGTGAAAAAAAGTGGCGAAACCTATGCCGCGCTTCCGCGTATTCCCCTCGTTTCCTTTTGCGAACCGCACGACCTTCTCGTCGTAATTTGCCGCCTCCAGTGCCTTCCTTTGCAACGCGACAAGGTCCATCCGCTGCGTGATGGTTTGTCCCGTGGCGGTGGCATCACCCGTCCGAAGGAGATTACGGCGCCGGAATTCCTCAGGCGCCAATCCGGCAACGCGAGCGACTTTATCCATGTGGCGTTCGAGCGCAAAGATGGATTGTGGCGCTCCGAAGCCCCGGAATGCTCCGTGAGGCGGAGTGTTCGTGGCTACCGCGGTACTCCGAATCCGGACGTTCTCACAACGGTAAGGGCCCGCGGCATGAATCGTACCGCGGGAGAGAACAACAGAGGAGAGAGTGGCATAAGCGCCACCGTCGATGACAAACTCAATCTCCATCCCGAGCAATCGGCCGTCACTTGTCACTGCCGTACGATGGCGCGTCTTCGAAGGATGACGCTTCGTGGTGGCGGCCATATCTTCTTCCCGATCGTAAATGAGTTTGACGGGCCGTCCGGATTTCCAGGCAAGCAAAGCCGCGTGTCCGGCGATTATGGATGGATACTCTTCTTTTCCACCAAAGGCGCCGCCCGTCTCCTGCTGCACGACCCGGATCTTCTCTGGCGGCATGCCGAACAGGGTACACAGAGCTTTGTGCACGTAAAAGGGGCACTGCAGCGAACCCCACACCGTCACACCGGTGTCAGCATTGGCGGTCGCCAGCATTCCGTTGGGCTCAATGTAGAGCTGTTCCTGCGCTCCGGTCGAGTACTCGCCCTCAACGATGAATGCAGCTTCCGCCCAGACTCCGTCGATGTCGCCCTTGTCCAAAGAATAAGACTTGAAGATGTTGTCGTCGCCCCAGATGACGACTTCTTTCCTCATCGATTCGTCTATCTCGAAGACCGCCGGTTGCGTGTCGTATTCGATGCGCACCAGGTTCCGCGCCTTGCGCAGCAGATCTTTATTCTCATGCGCAATCAGGAGAACCGGCTCGTGAAGGTGATTCACCTGGCGTGGTGCCAGGCAGGGTTGGTCCTCGTATATAAGAGCAACAAGGTTCCTTCCCGGAATGTCTTCGGCGGAAACCACCGTGAACTCATCCCAGGGCACACCGGGGTCGAAGTGAACCTCACGAATGGAGCCTCTAGGCACAGTGCTTCGGACCGTGGCTCCGTGGAGCATACCTGGCATGCTCAAATCATCCACGTAAGAGGCTTGTCCGGTGAGTTTGCCCCGCACTTCTTTCCGGAGCACCGGAGCGCCAACAACGCGGTGAGGCATTACCCCTACTGTAACTAAGCTCAGGTGGCGCTCAAAAGCTCGCGAGATTCATTACTTCGGAGGCGGGGCATCAGAAGACGGCGCTGGTTTCGCGTCGACTGTGATTGGCTCCATAAGTTCGGTGCGGGTTCCGTCAGGATCAAAGATGTTCAATTGTCGCTTGCGATTGACACCGGTGCGGATTTCGAGAGCTTGCGCGTACTGCTTACGGTACGGCTTTTTCTCGAGAGCGGCTAGCGCTCCAGCCACGTCAGATACTTCGAGGCACAGGTGGTGAGCTGATCCGCGCTTGGTCGGCGGCGGTGGCTCTTTGTAGAGCATGAACTCGATGTAATCGTTGCCGTCTGGTACCTTCATGTTCGTCCAAGAGAGTTCTTTCCCATCCTTGCTTCCTCTCCAGATCTCCTGGAAGCCCAGGATGCCGCCGTAAAAACTATCTGCCCGATCAAGGTCGGTAACAATGATGCCCACGTGCATCAAATGCGAAGAGATTCGTGCCTCGGGCGTGTGCTGCCCACGTTCTCGAGCGATCCAACGATCGGGTTCGTATTGCACAATCTCAAGTTCATGGCCCTCCGGATCTTTCACGCTGAAGCTGGCGTTCCCGATTCGCCCTTCCGTTGTTTGCTCCGGAACTTTCACTCCTTTCGAACCTAGGTATGCCCGCATGGCTTCA
>JBJMGJ010000470.1:0-6021 GCA_045807965.1 Bryobacteraceae bacterium
AGGCGCTGAGAACGACCAGATCCGCATTGAGCCGCAGATTAGAGATGTCCATGGCGTCCAACCGTCCATCTCGAAGCTGGAGACTCGAGTCGAGCGGCTGATTTGGCATTTCAAATACACTTGTGCCGTGAGTTCCGAAGTGAACACACCGGAACTTCGAGAGTTCGCCGCCCTCGCGTATAGTATCCACGCGTCCGCGAATAGCCTCCGCTCCCAACAGGCTTGCTCGCGAGACAGAGAGTCTTGCAATGACGCAAGTGTGAGAATCGGAAGGTCTGATCCTTCTGTGCCTTGACCCGGCGAAACCGAGAGCAATTCCCATAACCTCTGCCGCTCGTCTTGCAGTATTTTTTTCTCGGCCCCGTCGCCTTTAGCGCATCATCACTCACCTGTTTGAACCGGCGTGCGATTTCAGATTCTCTTGCCCCTTCATCACGAGAAAAGATCGCGTTCCGAACGGCCGACCGCGCCTTGATCAGATCGATCGCAGCTAACATGCTGTCCCACTTACCGGCTTTGAACGCGCCCAGCGCAGCCCACTTGTAGAAATCCGCGACGTAGCTCAACAGCGCTGCCTGGCGAAAATCATCTGGACACGATACCGTTCCGTCTCGAAGTCCTGGATGGTTGCTTCCGCGATGCCGAGTCCGCCTTCGAGGTCGCCGCTCATCATCCGCGCCTGCAGTTCTCTGACTCTCGAATCCAGATACAAGTAACGTTGGTGGGATTGCGAGAAAGACCCAAGTGAATCGGGACGCCCGGTTAACAGTCGGCGCCGCGCTTCCTGGGCGATTGGGATCATGTCGGTCGCGCGCCCAAGATGTCCGAGCACATACACTTCTTCGAGGCGTGTCTTGGCTTCATACTCCGGACTGTTTAGCTGATCTGCTTGCTCCTGCAAGCTATGCAACTGCGCGAGTAAATCTTCCATGCCATCGCCGGTTCCAGCGCGCTGGTTACAGGATTCTCGAATATGAGCGAGTGATTCATCGATGGCAGTGCACTCGTCCAGGAACTTCTGAAAGCCGTCTCCGTGTTCTTCCTTTTCTTCCGTTTTCTTTTTTTCCGTTGAATCAGGGAAGTACCGGAGCATGGCGATCTTCTGTTCCGCCTCGGCAGCCCTCGCCTCTCGAGCAAAATTTGCGACCACGTTGTGCAACTTGTTCTGCATCGCCTGAATGCGGTCCGATTCGACCCTATTTTTAACGACAGCGACGGCGAATTCGGCACCCGCGATGGCGTCGAACCACGTCCCGATCTGGCTCAATCTCCCGAGAAGCGGTACACCCTGGAACATCTGAGCCGCTTGCCCGACCCTGCGGTCTACCGCTTCGTCCAAGTCGCGGTCAAGCGGATTGGGATAGCCCAAATTGTCCAGGAGGTCTGCGGCCTTTCGGGCATTTTGTTGTGCTTCGAATGTATCGCCGGCCGAGGACGCCACATCGACTAATTTCATAAGCGACCTCACAGCTTCGAGTGGATCGCCGTCCGGCGTAAGCGCATCCAGCCGACTGAGTGCCGCCGCAGCAAGGGCGTCCAGGTCGCCCGCCAGCTTCCGTTGCAGATCGGTCGCCCGATCCTTGCAATCGCCGGCCTGCGAAGCTTCTCCTGCGTCTTGGAAACATTCCGCGGCGGCGGCATACATGTTCAACGCCTCTTGATGACGACCGAAGATCGCATAACAGCCCGCCAACATGCGTGCGGTCGACCCGGTCATGTAGTAGACGTACGGAAGAGCTTGGTTGCCAGTGTTGGCCGTCGCAAGCAGTGCCTTCGCCTCGTCTAAAACTCTTTGCAGTTGCGAGATGGACTTCTCCGAAGTCGTACCTGGTCCGGTTTGAGCCTCTGTTTCTTGCAGCTGAGCAAAGACGGTCAACGCCTGTCCCATCAACTTCGTTTTCTCGATGTCGGCCGAGGTCGGAGCTTGTGTGACCGACGGATCCTTTCGGATAAGTTGCCCCGCAGCCTCCCACAGAATCGAAAGACGCTTCGCGGCTTCGCTGCGGGTTCCCGATGCCTGGCCCTGCTGGACTTCCTCCATCAGTCTTTGGAGCTGCAGGTTGAGATCACTGCCTTGTACAATTCCGGCGTCACGCTGGAGCGCGAAGTTCAGAACCAGCAGCTTCTGATATAAGTATCGAGCGGGCGCCGCATCAACTTCCTTCTGGAAAGCAGCTCTGGTCTGATCCGACGGAAGCTCGAACAGGTTCTCCAGCCGCTGTAGCTCCTGTAAGCGCGCCGCGTTGGGCAGCCCGGCTCGGAAAGCTGCGCGCAGGTTCACCCGGTTCGGCATTGGCAGACCAGATTTTACTAAAGATCTACAACCCGATCACGAAATCCGAGGGCCGCGAGAACGCCAGAATGCGAGAGGGCACGGTAACGAGAGAAGGTCGCCTGATTTCCGCATCGCTTTCGAAAGCAAGTTTCTGTACTGTATAGGAGTATGTGGAACGATCGCAAACCACAAGAAGATTCACCCAGAACGGCTCCGGCGGTCTCTAAGCTCGAGAACCCGGTGGCCGAACCGCGTGTGGAGAGAGCCGGACCCGTTGCGACCGCCGAGTCGCAGGGTGTCACCGTCATAACCAAGAGCATGGTTATCAAAGGCCAGATTAGAAGTGCCGAACACATGAACATTGCCGGCGAAATCGAAGGGTCCTTGGACTTGGCCGGCTTCGATTTGACAGTAACCGGGAATGCAAAGGTCCGCGCTAATGTGAGCGCGAGAGAAGTTGACAGTGGCGGCGTTATACAGGGAAACGTGAACGCAACGCGCAAAATCACTGTGCGGACGGGTGGCAAGCTCATTGGAGACCTTCGCACACCGGGTATCGTGATCGAGGATGGCGCCTACTTCAAGGGCAACATTGAAATCGTGACTCGCGATAGGCGGCAAGAGGAAATGGACGCGGAGCCACCGCTTGCCAAGACTGCCACAGCCAATTCCTGATACCGGCTACTAGGCTGCGGATCGTAGCCGGTCTAAGAAACCGTGGAAACGGAACAACGCTCTAACGTGGAGCAATGCCTGGTTTACAGGAATCTTTACACTCTCACGTTCGTATAGACGGACACGCCAAAGTTTGCGGGCGAGCGCAGTTTGCAGCTGATTTCACACCTGAGAACACAGCCTATGCCGCCATCGCCACAAGTTCGATAGCTTGTGGAGAAATTCTGGGTTTTGAATTAGAGAGCGCGAGAGGCGTACCGGGTGTGTTGGCCGTCTATACGCATCAGGACATGGCCGGCTGTATCCAGCCGGTCAAACACTTGATGGCTGGCGGATATGCCAATAGCTCCGCGGTCCCCCTCGGATCTTCGCGTGTCTTCTACGCGGGTCAGATCATAGCCCTCGTAATAGCAGAGTCAAAGGAGAGCGCCGATGAAGCGGCTCAGAACATTGGGGTGCGTTATCAGGAGCAGGCGGCGGTGGCCAGGATCACTGATGGCCGTGGAGCAAAACAGCCACTCTCGTCGGTCCGAACAGGCCACAAAGACGCGCGAACAGGAAATGTCGATGGCGCGTTGGCCAAATCTCCCGTCAGAGTAAATGCCGAATATCGAACTCCGATTCAGCACCATAACCCGATCGAATTGTTCGGGACGACTTGCCAATGGCACGGCGAGCAACTGACAGTTTACGAGGCGACACGTTACATCTATGCCGCGCAGCATGGATTAGCGGCGCAATTGAGTTTGGCACCGGACCAGATTCGAATTGTGTGCCCATTCCTGGGTGGACACTTCGGGTCACGCCTCGCACTGTCGCAATACACCGCGCCGGTCGCGATCGCGGCTCGCCGGCTGGGCCGCCCCGTTAAATACGTCGCGACACGTTCCCAAGGATTCACCATTGCGAACCATCGGCCCGACACCATACATCGCGTGGAGATCGGTGCGGATACCAGCGGCCGTTTCACTGCGTTTACGCATCACGCCGAAGTAACCAGTTCACGGTTCGATGACTTTGTAATGATTGGAACCGATGTTACGGCCAGACTCTATGACTGGCCGAATGTTGAAACCAAGGAGATGCTGGTGCGCGTGGACAGAAACACGCCGGGCCCGATGCGCGCTCCGCCCGAGGTGCCTTACCTGTTCGCGCTCGAAAGCGCCATGGACGAAGTAGCTAGCATGGTTGGCATTGATCCTATCGAGTTGCGTCGTCGCAATGACCCCCAAAAGGATGCCATTGATGGTAAGCCATTCAAACCCCACCCGCTGATGCAGTGCTTCGACGCCGGAGCAGCGGCGTTCGGCTGGAGCTCTCGCAATCCAAGGCCATCATCCATGCGGGATGGAGATTGGCTGGTCGGTTATGGTTGCGCGAGCGCCGTGCGTCCGGTCAAGAGAGCCGCGGCCATCTTACGACTCACCCTGTTGAACGATGGTCACGCCCTGATCGAGACAGCGCATCACGAGATCGGAAACGGAATCTATACAGTCCTGGCAATCGAGGCGGCGAAATACCTGGGTATCGACATCGCTGCCGTCACGGTACGCCTGGGCGATTCGAGTCTTCCGCCGGCGGGCATCTCAGGCGGTTCTTCAACAACGACAAGCCTTGTTCCCGCTCTCGTGGAAGCGTGCCGTCATGTACGACAGGAACTATTTCAATCACTCTGCGGAATCGCGACGTTCTCAACGTCCAAGGTCGAGGATTTCCGGTTAGAATCGGGGCGGATCGTCGCATCGAATGGTCCGCCCATGAACCTGGTAGATGCGTTCTCGGCAATTGGCAAGGACCGAATCGAGCGGCTTCAGGAGACGGCGCCTCCCGAAGCGCCGCCGGACGCAACCACAAAACTCTGGGAAGGAAAGCTGGGCCTCACCAACAAAGAAGAAGAACTGAAATGGGCGTACGGAGCCCAATTTGCCGAAGTACGGGTGCATGCGGTGACGCGAGAGATCGCGGTGACCCGTTTAACCGGAGCATTTTGGGCCGGTTCGATCTTGAATCGCCTGACCGCGGTCAGCCAACTTCGGGGAGGTATGATTTGGGGGCTCGGGTCAGCGATTCTCGAGGCAACAGAAGTGGACGGCCCCACAGCTCGGTACGTGAACGACAATTTGACCGAATACCACGTTGCCACCGCAGCCGATTACTGCGCGGTGGATGCGATCATCCTCGGTGCTGACGTTGAACACGAGCCTTCCGAATTGATGGGCGTTGGTGAGCTCGGAATCATCGGCGTGAACGCAGCTATTGCCAACGCGCTGTATCATGCCACGGGGACGAGGGTCCGGGCTCTTCCCATCCGAGTGGATGACCTGGTCTGCGGATAGCCGTCCACCTTCCGGCCGCCGCGCGAAGCCAGAGATTCACACGTGATACATTCATCGCGGACGAGTGTTTGATCTTGATCGGGGTGGGGGAGAACTGTTGATGACGTTGGTTTCGAAAGAACAGCGGAGATACTGTGCACTTTCGCTATGTGTAATGGTTTGCGTCGGGCAGTTGGTGCGAGCCCAAACAGGAAACGGAGTTACTCTTCAGGTTCGCGCTGATCAAGTTACCGCCAAGATGCCACCGGCTTTTCACGGGCTCATGACTGAGGAGATCAATTACTCGTACGAAGGTGGCCTCTACGCTGAGCTGATCCGGAACCGCAATTTCAAGGAGAGCGTTCCGGAGCGCCGCAACCGGCAGACCAATCAAACGACACCGGGGAAGGATGTGAAAGAACTTGTGCATTGGTCCCTGGTGCAGGAACGCGGCGGCACTGGTTCCATGGTGCTCGATACCGCAACCCCTTTGAACCACGCCGTTCCCGTCAGTCTGAAACTCACGATTTTCCGAGGCTTCCGGCGACCGGAAGGTCGGGATCGCGAACGACGGCTTTTGGGGTATCCCGGTTCGTCCGAACACCACCTATAACGCAGTGGTTTACGCCAAAGCGGCGGGCTTCTCCGGGAACGTGACGCTCTCGATCGTTAGTAACGACGGCGGGTCCGTTGCCGCAGCGGCACAGCTTCCTAAGCTCAGTGCTTCCTTGCAGAAGTATGAGGTCGCCCTTCACA
>JBJMGJ010000471.1:0-10968 GCA_045807965.1 Bryobacteraceae bacterium
TTGCCATACACCGAGGCGCATATCTACGCGAGAGCATCCGGTTACGTTGCGCGCCGCATGGTGGACATTGGCGATCACGTGCGGGCCGCGCAACTGCTGGCGGCAATTGACTCGCCCGACCTGGACAGGCAAGTGGCGCAAGCGGAGGCGGCCGTGCAGCAGAGCGAAGCGAGCCTGGGACAACTCCGAGCCCAGCAGCATCTGGCTCAGGTGACATGGGACCGTTGGAAGGTGCTCGTTGGCAAAGGTGTGTTCTCCAGGCAGGAAGGCGATCAACAGGAGGCAAATTACCGGGTTGCCGAAGCGAACGTGGCCGCCGGTGAGAATTCTGTTGCGTCGAACCGCGAGAACCTCAATCGCTTGAAAGTACTTCAGGAATACGAGCGCGTAACGGCACCGTTCAGCGGTTTCATTACGTCCCGCAATATCGATGTTGGGGCGCTCATCAATTCCAACGGCTCTGGCCTTGGGGCCGGTGCATCGACGCCTACCGCAGGTTTAAGCGCAGCCGGAGTGCAAGGGAACAATCAGGGTGTCTCTGGAAACGTGAGCTCGAATGGCGGTACGCCGACGGGAGGCGCTGGAGGCGGAGAGATGTTTAGCATCGCCAGCATCGATCGTTTACGGATTCTCGTCTCGGTTCCCGAGGCCTACACATCGACCATCAAAGTCGGCCAGCAGGCAGTGCTGTTCTTTCAGGAACGGCCGAATGAGGAGGTAGAAGGCAGGGTGACGAGAACTTCCGCTTCTATCAATCAAAATACGCGCACTCTGCTGGTGGAAGTGCAGGTTCGGAATAACGGTCGACTCGTTCCCGGCATGTATGTGGTCGTGCGGTTCAAGAGCACGAACGCGCAGCCTCCCATCATTATTCCCGGCGCATCAATTGTAATTCGGGGGGCGAAAACAACTGTCGCGGTCATTGATAACAATCAGACCGTTCACCTGAGGCCGATCACCGTTGGCCGTGATTACGGAATACTGACGGAAGTCACATCCGGATTGAATGAAGGCGATGTGATCGCCTTGGATGTGACGGATGAAATCCGCGATGGTTCAAGAATTGAACCGCAGTTTAGTAAAGCGGGAAACGAGCAGCCAAGCAGCCACAGTGAAGTCGAACCCGAACAGGGCGGAAATTACGGACCACAAGGCTTGACGGACCAGCGGCAATCAACGAGTAAGGGTGGAGGAGGAAGTGGCCGTTCGCATTCCTCGAATTCCGGCAAATAATGAGAGCTGCGCTCATTGTAAGTCTGACGTTTGCCCTTTGCACGCTGCCGGCTGATTCGCAATCGACAACGAACGCCGGGAAGCTACAGGCAATTCAAGATAAGAACACGCAAGGAGATGCCGAGAGTCCTCGCTATAAAGGCGCGGACACTATATGGGACTTCGGTGCGCGATATGCAAGGCCGACAGCACCGGACTTAAAGCTCGGGGCCGCCGATCGGGCCAGGTCTCTCGTTCGGGATGGCGCAGTGTATCTTTCGTTGTATGACGCTCTGGCCCTCGGAATCGAAAACAATTTCGATGTCGAGGTTGCCAGATACAACCTTGCCATTGCGGGAACCGAGACGCTGCGAGCTTCCGGCGGAGGCAATCTTCGCGGCCTGGACTTCTCTGTTACAGAGACGCCCACGGGCGTGGGTGGTCCAGGTAGTCCGCTACTGAACAGCGCGGCATCGACTGTCACCCCGAGCACGCCGACGGTGAACGATCTGACGTCCCTCAACATTCTCACTCCCACGGCAAGCAACTTATCCGTGCAGGGACCCACCGCTTACGCCACCGGCCCAACGGTGCCGACACTGCAGCCGACGCTCGTCGGTCAGAACACATACTTCAACCGGGAAAACAGCACGCTACTGACCAGCACGACTACCGGGAATCCCGCCGGACTCCCACCGTCCGCGAACAATTTGCATTTTGTGACAGCCAACTACGGCTTGGTGCAGGGATTCAGCTACGGAACACAACTCCAAGTTGGACTGAACAACGCCGCGCAGGTTCTGTACGGAAGCCAATCGCGACTCAATCCGTTCTCGACTCCGAATACGTCGGTGACTCTGATACAGCCTCTTTTACGAGGGCGGGGAAGAGACGTCAACCTTCGTTACATTCGGATCGCGCACATTAACCAGCGCATTTCGCGTCTGTTGTTTTATCAGCAACTCATTAATACGGTGTATGGGATCTCGCGACTTTACTACGACCTCGTCAGCTTGAACGAGAACGTACAAGTAAAGCGCGAAACGCTCGCCGCGGCCCAAAAGCTGCTGGAAGATAATCGAGCACAAGTGGAAGAGGGCACGCTCGCCCCTCTCGAACTGACTCGTGCGCAATCCCTCGTCACGTCGAGCCAACTCGACTTGATTCAGGCGGAGGGTCTGGTCAACCAGCAAGAGGTCATTCTAAAGACGCAGTTATCGCGGCAGGGCACGTCTGATCCGGTTCTGGCGAATCTGCACATGATTCCAACGGATCCCATTCGCGTTCCCACCGCTGAAGATCTGCCTTCTGGTGATGCGCTCGTCTCGCAAGCTCTTGCCGAGCGGCCCGATCTGGCCCAGGCATCGCTGCAAGTTGAGAGCACCCAAGCCGCGCTGAAGGGTTCACAGAACGCCACACGTCCCGAGGTGGATGTTGTGGCAAATTTTCAGACGCGAGGTAGCAGCGAGTTGCCATACGCTACGGTGGGAACGTCCGGTACAGGGCAGATTGCGATTCCGCCCGATCTCGGAACCGCCGGCCTACGTCAATCGAAAATCTATCAGGCGGGTATTCAGTTTAACTTGCCTCTGAAAAATCACATCGCTGAAGCTGATGCCGCTCGCGACCTGCTTCAGTTGCGGCAGGCCGAAGCTCGCACGCAATCGCTGTCCAATCAAGTTCGCGAGCAGGTGCAGAATGCGTTGATTGCGTTGCAAACAGCACGATCGGCGCTGAACGCAGCGACACAAAGCCGCATTTATCAGGAGCAACTGCTCGGCGCGGAGCGAGACAAGCTTTCGGTGGGAGCATCCACGAATTTGCTGGTCATTCAGCAGCAGGGTTATTTGGCGCAAGCACGATCCACCGAAGTGTCCGCGCGGAGCGTCTGGATCAAAGCCCGTGTCGCGTTGGATCGAGCGATCGGGAATCTGCTCGAGAAAAACGGGATCACATACGACGATTCTGTTGTGGGGCAGTTGCCGGGCGGGCCGAAGCCGTCGCAGTAGGAACGCTTGCGATTATTATGTACATAATTATATACTTATTTCCATGACTACCCTGAAGCTAACCCCGGTTGGGACGTCAACAGGCGTAATCCTGCCAAAACAGTTGCTCGCCCTTATGCGGGTGGAGAAGGGTGATCAGCTGTACGCCATTGAAACACCGAACGGCATTCTGTTAACGCCCTACGATCCCGAGATTCAAGAACAATTAGAGACCGGCGAGAGGCTCCTCGAGAAACATCGCGACGTATTTAAAGCTCTCGCGAAGTGATCGAACCCAAATGGGTCAGCCGCAGGGCTCTGGAGATACTCCACGGCAAGAGCCTTGCGATGTTTGGTGGTGCGCCAGGATTGCGAGACTCCGGCCTGCTTGACTCTGCGCTTGCCCGGCCGCAGCAGGTGCTTGCTTACGCAGAATCGCCGTCGTTGGCTGCCGCCTATACCGTGGGAATCTGTCGAAATCACCCGTTTGTCGATGGTAATAAGCGAGCCGGGCTGCTCGCGGCGTTAGTATTCCTTGAAATCAACGGCTTTCGGTTGACGATCGGCGATAAGGGAGCAACACTCGACACCATTCGCACGATAGAGGCAGTTGCCTCCGGCGAAATCTCAGAAGAGGAACTGACGCAATGGATCGCAGGACGGTGTGCCGCAAAAGAAAACCCGGGGCGGTGAAGAACTCACTCGTCCCCGGGCTTATACGCCGAAAACTGCCTATTTGAACTCAAGGATCTCTTTTTCTTTGGTCTTCGAGATTTGGTCAAGCTTCGCGATCTGAGCATCAGTCAACTTCTGAACGATATCGAGTCCGTTGCGCTCGTCGTCATCGCTGATGAGCTTGTCTTTCGTCAGCTTTTTCAATTGCTCGTTCGCATCCCGGCGAATGTTTCGCAAAGCGACCCGACGCTCTTCCGTGAAGTGACTGAGCTTTTTGGCCATGTCGCGCCGGCGCTCTTCCGTCAGAGGCGGAATCGGGACCCGCACAATTTTGCCGTCATTGGAAGGGTTCAGACCCAAGTCCGATTGACGGATGGCTTTCTCAATCTCGCGGATCAACGACGTGTCCCAGGGTTGGACTGTGATCATCGCCGGTTCGGGCACGTGAAGTTGCGCCACCTGATTCAGGGGAACGGGAGACCCGTAGTAGTCGACACGCACACTGTCGAGTAAATTAACCGAAGCCCGGCCTGTCCGGAACTGGGCCATTTCGCCTTGCAAATCGGCGAGCGCCTTCTCCATACGGGTGCGCGCATTCGCCTCTATCTCTTTAACGTTCTTGAACTGTCCGCTACTGTGAGGCGCGGTGGTTTGGTTTTCCTGTTTCATAGTCGAGATCTCGAGTCGGCAGATCGCGAATGATCGTTCCAATCGGCTCGCCCATCGCCATTCGCATTATATTGCCCGCGATCTTGAGATCGAAAACCATGATGGGCATATGGTTGTCCCGGCACATCGCCACTGCGGAAGCGTCCATCACGCCTAAAGCTTTCGACAGGACTTCCGTGTAGCCGACCTCTGGGTATTTCACCGCATTGGGATGCTTCTTTGGATCCTTGTCGTAGACTCCGTCGACGCTCGTCGCTTTCGCGATGATCTCGGCGTGGATTTCGAGTCCTCGCAGCGTGGCTGCCGTATCGGTCGAGAAGTACGGATTTGACGTTCCAGCGGCGAAGATGACAGCGCGACCCTTTTCAAGATGACGGATAGCGCGGCGCCGGATATACGGCTCGGCGACCTGATGCATCTGGATTGCGGTCATTACTCGCGTCGGCACTCCCTGCCGTTCGAGCGCATCCTGGAAGGCAAGAGCGTTGATGACCGTCGCCAGCATGCCCATATGATCGCCCTGAACGCGATCCATGTCATGAGCAGCGGCGGCAATTCCACGGAAGATATTGCCGCCGCCAAGAACTAATCCGGTCTGCACGCCGGAGGAAGCTACCTCGGCGACTTCCGTTGCCAGAGCCGCGACGCGGTCCGGGTCGAGACCGAATGAAAGCTGACCAGCGAGTGCCTCTCCGCTGATCTTCAGAAGAATACGCCGATACTGTGGCATCAACCCCCTAGGATCGCCTTTGTTATCTGGAACGTTAGGCCGTTACGGGCAGCGGGCTCTCAGCCACGCCGGTTGCGTCCGCAGCGTCGCCCACCTTGAAACGTGTAAAGCGAGTTACTTCAATCGTTCCACCGAGCCTGGAAGCCGCCGTCTTCACCAGATCGGCGACTGATATGGTGTTCTCTCGAATGAACGGCTGTTCAAGCAAGCAGACTTCTTCGTAGAACTTGCTCATGCGGCCTTCTGCGATTTTGTCCACCATCTTTTCCGGTTTGCCTTCGCCCAACGCGCGAGCGCGCTGGATACTGCGCTCCCTTTCGAGCACATCGGCGGGTACCTTGTCTTTGCCGACGTACTGAGGGGATGCGGCAGCCACCTGCATCGAGAGATCGCGAATGAGAGTCTTGAACTCGTCGTGCGAAGCCAGCGAGGAGCCAGAAGTCTCCACCTGAAGCAGCACGCCGATCTGACCGCCGGTGTGAATGTAGGACCCGACGACGCCACTTCCATCCGACTCATACAACGCAAATCGGGAAATGTTGATATTTTCGCCGAGCTTCGCGATTTTTGTTTTCACCAGGTCGCCCACGGTGCCGCCATGCTCTCCGGCGAACTTCTGCTCGTACAGAGCCTCATGCTCTTTGAAATTGGCTCTTTCGGCCTCCGTCACGTCTTCCACTCGCACGTACTTCGGCTTGGTCGCCGCGATGTGGCCTGCGATATCGGAGACGAGCGTTTGGAAGTCTTCGGTGCGCGCGACGAAATCGGATTCGCAATTGATCTCAACCAACACTCCGAGCTTCGCGTCGGGCGTAATGTGTGACGAGATGATGCCCTGCTTGGTGGAACGAGTTGCCTTCTTCGTCGCCCCGGCAATTCCGCTTTCACGCAGAACTATCTCGGCTTTTTGTAGATCTCCGTCGGCCTTCTGAAGCGCCTTCTTGCACTCCATCATGCCTGCTCCAGTCATGTCCCGGAGCTGTTTTACTAATTGTGCGCTGATCTCTGCCATTTCTAAATCCAACGCAGCCATCGCTGCGGCTGCTCTGCTTACCCTGCTTGTTCCTTACACAACTTGGGCGACCAAACCGTTGCTGGCAGGTCGCCCAGGATGACTTTTCGGATTTGACTCTAGCCCTCGCTAACGGTCGTGCTAACGAGTTCCTCGGCCGTTTCGGTTCCCGGCCCTTTCCTGGGGGGAGTCTCCGGCTCGCCGCTGGTCGCCAAACTCTCCGACATGAGCTGCTCGGCGTACTTCGGATCCATGTACTGCGTATACTCTTCGGGCGTCTGTTCAGAGGATTCGTCGTCGCTGACGATCTTCTCGGCCACGAATTCCTGTTCCGTCGCGAGCGTACGGCCCTCGATCACGGCTTCCGCGATTTTGGTTGTAAACAGCCGGATTGCCCGCAGCGCGTCATCATTGCCGGGAATTACGTAGTCGACTTCATCCGGATCGCAGTTCGTATCGACAACGGCAACCACCGGAATACCGAGCTTACGAGCTTCCTTGACCGCAATCGACTCTTTATTTGAGTCGATAACGAATAGCAGGTCAGGCAAGCCGTTCATGTCCTTGATGCCGGCGAGATTCTGCTGCAGGTGCTTTCGCTCGCGTTCCAGGCGTCCGACTTCCTTTTTAGCGCGCCCCTCGTAAGCGTTCTCGGTCGCCATGGAGTCCAACTCCTTCAGGCGCTTGATCGAGCGTTGAACGGTAGCGATGTTGGTCAACAAGCCACCCAGCCATCGCTGGTTGACATAAAACTGGTTGGCGCGTGTCGCTTCCTCCGCGATGGCTTCTTGTGCCTGACGCTTGGTTCCGACAAACAAGACCGTCTTCCCTTGTGCGGCCATTTCGCCGACATAACGCATCGCATCTTTAAAGAGCTTGAGCGTCTTTTGCAGGTCGACGATGTAAATGCCGTTGCGTTCGCCAAAGATGTATTCCTTCATCTTTGGATTCCAGCGCTTGGTCTGGTGCCCGAAGTGAACGCCTGCTTCGAGCAGTTCTTTCATCGAAATCGATGGCAATCTGCCTCCTAGGCTTTAAATCAGAGCCGGAGCGACCGGAATCACGCGGTCCAGGCGGGATTTTGCGTGAGATCACTTTCGACCCGGTTATGCGAGCGGCGCCGAACGGCCGCCGCTCACGGGACAATGGTTTGGACGGAAGAAAACAGGAGCGAATTAACGCTTGGAGAATTGGAAGCGCTTGCGGGCGCCCTTCTGCCCGTACTTCTTTCGTTCTTTTGCACGTGCATCGCGTGTCAGCAATCCGAGGGATTTCAGCTTTCCGCGCAATTCCGTATTGAATTCGATCAAGGCGCGAGCGATGCCCATTCTGGCTGCTCCTGCCTGACCGCTGATACCGCCGCCATTGGCGAGAATCAGAACGTCGAAACGATCCGCCATCTCAGCCGCAAGAAGCGGCTGGCGCACGTAGGCGCGGGCGGATTCGTTGACAAAATAATTTTCGAAAGGTCGATGATTGACCGTGATCTGGCCCTTACCGGGGCGCAGGAAAATGCGCGCGGTTGCCGTTTTCCGACGGCCGGTGCCCAACTGCTGAACTAACTTCGCTGGCATTCGCTATAACAACGGCGTAAGATCCTGTGATCTAACGTAATCCTTTCTCCTCGCCCTGGCCCTTACACTGTAAGCGGCGCAGGTTTTTGTGCCTGATGTGGGTGGTGCTCGCCGGCGTAGACATTCAGCTTCCGGTACATCTGCTTGCCAAGCTTAGTCTTGGGCAGCATTCCCGAAATCGCCAGCTCCAACATACGCTCGGGGCGGACTTCCCGCATCCGGCGAGCGCCGGTTTCGATCAGCCCACCGGGATAGCCGGTGTGCCGTCGATACAGTTTCTGATTCTCTTTACCGCCGGTGAGCTTAATTTTGGCGGCATTAACGATGATAACGTGATCGCCCGTATCGATTGACGGCGCGAACGTAGCTTTGTGCTTACCCATCAACAGGGTGGCTACGCGGCTAGCGACTCTTCCCAGGACGGCATCGTTCGCATCGATCACGTGCCAAGCACGCTTGATATCGTGTTTGGACGGGTATTCGGTACGCATGGACAGACTGATTCTCTCGGTTCGAAATCTCGAACACTTCAGTCTAGCCAATTACAAATTGGGTGTCAAACTTGCCTAGGCCCCGGTAGTGGCTCGATTTGAGCATCGCAAAAATTTCACCTTTGCGCCGCCCAACTTTCGATACGCAACGAGACACAACAACCCCATCGGGAGCAAGGCTATGGCTGCAGGTTCGGGTGTCGTGTTCAGCGTTCCAGAACCGGAGGGGGTGAACGGGACAGGATCAACAAAGTTGGCAATGGCGGTGCCAGTCAGCGTTCCGTTGTACCAGAGAAAGGCACCTGTGCCGCCGGTGACCTCTAGGGTTTGCACAGCGGGTGTGGCGTTGGGAGGAGCCGATAAGTCAGCCTGTTCAAAGAGGTTGCCGAAGAGGGTGCCATTTGCGAACGTGGCGGTGAAGGTTCCAGTAAGCAGGCCCGTGGCGAAATTGGGAAAGCCCATGTCCCTCCAGATTAAGTTCCCCAGTGGAGAGATCGACCCAGTGCCGTTGCCGATCAATGGTGGATTGGTCGGGTCTCCGGACCCAGTGACAGTCAATTCATAGGTCACAGTAATTGTTGCCGCTGGTGCCGCAACGACTGCACACAGAATAAAGAACACACAACCCGCGCTTTTTAGAGCGGTTCTGAAATTCATGGTTGCTCCTCGGTGGCAGAAGTATATAGACGAAAACTGGAATCTTCAAGTGTCGCAGCAATATGAGAATGTCACCTTAGAGCAAAGTAAGAATGTCCCCTTGACAGGTTCAGGCTGGACGGGTGGAGGAAGGACAGCTATTGATGAACCAAGCCGAGAGGGACCGGCTGGTGACATTGCGCAAGGTGAAGAAGCGAGTCATCACGCAAGCGGAAGCAGCGGCAGAGTTGGGCGTGAGCGTACGCCATGTGAAGCGGCTGTTGAGGGCGCTGAAGAAACGCGGTGATAAGGCCGTCATCCATGGCTTGCGCGGGAGGCCGTCGCCGCGGCGGTTACCGGAAGCGACCAAGCAGGCAGCCATCCGAATTTTGTCTGAGCCTGTATACGCTGGTTTCGGGCCGACGCTGGCGGCCGAGTACTTGAGCGACAAGCACGGGCTGAACATCAGCAAAGAGACCCTGCGGCACTGGATGATGGTAGCGAAACTGTGGCGGGGGCGTAGACGCAAATGCGAGCCGGTACATCTGCAGCGGCCCCGCCGCACACGTTGCGGAGAACTAGTGCAGTGGGACACGTCGGATCACGACTGGCTGGAAGGACGCGGTGAGCGGCTGTATCTGATCTCGATGATCGACGATGCGACGAGCCGTTTATATGCGCGCTTTGTAACGAGCGATTCGACAGCCGAGAACATGCGTGTGCTGTGGGGATATTTGGAACGGTACGGCCGGCCGCTGGCGTTCTACACCGACAAAGCCGCGCTTTTCCAGACTGCTCAGAGAGTGAGCCGGGATGAGCCCGGGGTACAGAAAGATCCCGTCGACTTACCACCGACCCAGATCGGCCGCGCCTTGCAGGAGTTGCAGATCGCGTGGATTCCGGCGCACAGTCCGCAGGCCAAGGGCCGCGTGGAGCGTGGGTTCTCAACTGCACAAGACCGGCTGGTGAAGGGCTTACGCGTAGCCGGAATTCGCTGCCTGGAAGAAGCGAATGCATATCTGCAAGAGCAGTTCCTGCCGTGGTGGAATCAGACGCTCACGGTAGCAGCGAAGAACAACTCGGATGCGCATCGGCCACTTACTCGCGAGCATGAATTGGCGAGTATTCTCAGTCACGTCGAGGAACGGCAAATCAGCAACGGCTACACGGTCCAGCATCACGGCACGACGTATCAGATTCCGCCCCGCCAGGTGCGCACGGGAATGCGCCGTTCCAAACTGCGCGTCGAGGCACGGCTGGACGGAACCATTGCGATGCGCTTCGATAGCCAGTATTTAGCGGTGGCAGCCTGCGAGCCACCACAACGAGTCGCCCCGTCCAAGCCGGCAATGAAAACACGCAATACCTCACGGGCGAAAAGTCGCTGGATGGACGGGTTCTTCCAGAGGCCATCTCTGCCACTTAAACGAGCCATCGCCATTGCTAATGCCAGCAACTGAACAGAGGCAAGGCCGAATCAGGAGCGCCGGACAAACATCGCCCGGCGGTCTTCGCGTTTACTTGCCCAAAGCCTCCGCTCGGGAGACTTCACCAGGATGATCTCAAGAAAGAAAAAGACCCTCACAGCAGCCAGGCTGCAAGGGTCTCAAACCGATCACTCCGGAGCCAGCCCCGTCGCATCGGCTTTGGCATCCGTTTGGGCGCGACCCCTCACGAACGCAAATTACACTAACACGCACTCGCAAAAGCAACCCGCAAAGGGGACATTCTTACTTTGCCGGAAAAGGGGACATTTTCATTTTGCCTTGACATCTCGCAAGTTCACCTTGACAGTTTGTATCGCGCTAATTAGAATCACGCTATTCCGTCGGTCCAAGGGGATCTATGCTGCTGAAGAAAGCTTCTGCACTTTGTTGTGCCTTGGTTCTGAGTCTCTTTCTTGCTAATTCCAGTCTCTACGCTCAATTTTCGAGTGCAATCACTGGAACAATTACAGATCCAAGCGGTGCGGCTGTCGAAA
>JBJMGJ010000472.1:0-3378 GCA_045807965.1 Bryobacteraceae bacterium
GATCGAAGCAACGAAGCCTTGACTCGAGCCGTTGTTATACAGCGCGTTGTACCAGAGATTCGTTGCAGGCGCTTCATAGAAAATTCCGGAGCTTACCCGAATGACGGTCTTCGGCGTGATCGTCCAGGCGATGCCTAGACGAGGTGCAAAGTTCGCTCCCGGTGTTCGGAAGCTCTGCGAATAGGGGAAGGGCTGTCCGGCAGGCGGATCGGGTGCCTGAAACCGGTCATACCTCACACCGTAAGTCACGAGGAGGTTGGGCGCGATTTGCCAGCTGTCCTGCGCAAAGGCGTTCCAGAACAGGGAATGATAGCCCGCGCCTACAGTTCCAATGCTCGCCTGATACGTGGTGTAACCGAACGGATTCGCTCCCGATTTCGCAGCCAGGTACGCAGGGATTGTGGGGAACGTGTACTGGGTGTAAGTGTCCGCGAGTTGCACGTCCAGATTACGCTGGAAGCCGCCGCCCATTTTGAATGTGTGTCCTCCTTTGACGAGCGTGACGTTGTCGTTCAGGCTGGGCACCTTTTCTGCAAACACATCACCAACGGCATTCGAGCCGTTAAACGTAGCAACACCGGAAACAACAATAACCGGTCCCGGTCCGTTGAGCGAATTTGCTACGTGCTTTTCGTTCCTATAAGGATCCGAAAAACGTAACTCGTTCAGCAGCGTCGGTGAAAAGGTGGAAAGCAGCTGCCCACCCGCAATGTAGGCGCGATCTTTGAAATCAGAAGCCGTATCGAGGGCAAAAATTCCGCCCACGTTTGTATTAAACGGAAATTCGTTGCGAAAGTAATTCAGACGCACAAAGAACTGGTGCTTCTCGGTGATTTGCCAATCGGCCCGCAGGTTTGCAAAATGCGCGTGCTGGATACTCGGCGCCGTGGCGAGCAAAGCCGGTGCAATACCTAATTGGGCAGCGGAAGCGGGATTGATTGTATTCGGCTGCGGCAGGCCGCGCGTGATGTGCTCATACGCGCCAAAAAGAAACAATCGATTTTTGATGAGAGCTCCCCCGGCATTCACAGACGTGTCGTTCAACGTGAGATCAGGCTTGGGACGCGTTCCCAGCAAGATAGGCCTGGCGCTCGCATCCGTGGGCCGACCGACATACATAACCTGCCCGTGGAATGCGTTCGTTCCGGAGCCGGTGATGATGTTGTAGATGTTCCCCGACGTCATGCCAAACTCAGGCGCAAAGCTGTTCGACACGGTTTGAATCTCCTGGACGTAGACGTCGGCAATGGGAAACAGGCGAACGCCGTAGCGATCCGTCTCGGTATCGACCATTCCGTCCATCTGGTAATTAATTCGGTCGAGTAAACCGTTCGTGTTGATGGTCCGAGGGATACCGAGTTCGGCGTTCGGATGGCCGCTCACGCCCGGCTGCAGAATGATGAAATTGTATGGATTGCGGGACGTGAGAGGAAGGTTGTTGATCTCGGCGAAGGTGATAGTTCGGCCGATGTTGGTGCGCGAAGGTTCAATGACAGACGCGCCACCCGTTACTTCGATCGAGGTGCTCGTTGCGCCGACTTTGAGCTGGTCGTCGATCACGGCCTCGACCCCTGCGTTCAGCGTCACGCCCGGGTGCCGCACGGTTTCGAAACCCGGCTTCTGGATCGTGACCGAATAGGTGCCGAGCGGCAGATTGGGCAGGTCGTAGTAGCCCTCGTCCGATGTGGAAGTGGATCGGACGAAGCCGGTGTCGCCATTCTCGGCGGAAATAGAAGTCTGCGCTACAGGCGAACCGGTCTCATCGACAATGCGTCCGCGAATACTGCCGTTGATAGACTGCGTTTGCCCGAATCCTGAAGTTGCTAAGAAAAAGAAAGCCGTGACAACACTGCAACGGCGGAGCCATCGACAATAGGCCCCTCCCGGGGTTAACGCCTCACGGTTCATAGCCAATCTCCTCCCACCTAGTTCAATCGAATTAGTAGAGTTTATTATCGCTAAGGCAACTAGCGGCTCGTGTTTGCGACATTAAATAGATGATCTCTGTCCTGAAGCATGGGTCACGCGCGCCCCGAAACCGGATCCGGAGGCCGCTTTGACCTCTGTCCGCCGCAAACTGCTGCTCGGATTCTCGCTCATCGCATTGGCCATCGGAGCCGCGGTTGCAGACTCTCCTTCCCTCGCGGATCCGAACGCGATGGACGTCTATCTTGACCGGGGAAGTTCGGGACTGTCGCGCTGCCTCGCGCAGATCAGGACCCGCGCCAGCATTCTGTTGGTGACGGCGCACCCTGACGACGAGGATGGCGGAATGCTGGCCTTGCAGACTCGGGGACTCGGGGCGCGAGGCATGGTTCTGACGTTGACTCGCGGCGAGGGCGGCCAGAACGCCATGACGAATGACATGTACGACGCCATGGGACTCATCAGGACGCAGGAACTGCTCGCGGCCAGCCGCTACTACGGCGTGGAACAGTACTGGGGACGCGCGATTGATTACGGATTCTCAAAAACGCGCGAAGAGGCTCTGGAGAAATGGGGTTACGATCGCACTCTCTCCGATGTTGTTCGTGTGATACGAATGACGCGACCTCTGATCGTGGGCTCGGTCTTTGTGGGCGCGCCGACGGACGGCCATGGCAATCACCAGGTCGCCGGCGAGATGGCCCAAGAGGCTTTCGCAGCCGCCGGTGACCCCAATAAATTTCCTGAGCAGTTACAAGAGGGACTGCGGCCCTGGTCGCCAGTCAAGGTTTACGAGCGAGCGCCCAACTTCACGCAGACGAAGCAGAACACCATTTACGATTACGCAACAGACAAGTACGTGCCGATTCGTTTTTACGATTACGTCAATAAAACGTGGCTGCCGGGCAAACCTTCGGTGAACGTGACGGTTCCGGTCAGCAAATGGGATCCTGCAACTGGCCTCACGTATCTTCAGATGGGCCGCGAAGGATGGGGCTTGCAAAAAAGCCAGAACGGTGGCGGAACGCTGCCTTTGCCGTCGATTTCATCCACGTCTTACCACCGTTATGGATCCAGGATTCCGGCGAAAGAAACCGAATCTTCGTTCTATGACGGAATCGATATCGGCCTGTCCGGAATTGCAACGCTGGCGCCCGGCAACAGCAAGTTCTTAAAGGATGGCTTAACCCGCCTGGCGGCAATTGCGGACGGGGCGGCCACCCGTTACCGTCCGGAATCACCCGCCTCGATCGGTCCCGACCTAGCCAAAGGTCTCAAGCTTGTTCGGACCCTCATCAAAGATGTCGAAGCGAGCAGTCTTGCAGAGCCGGGCAAAGATGATGTCTTGTTCGAGTTGCAGCAGAAAGACCGGCAATATCAGCACGCTCTCGCGCTCTGCCTGGGAGTTTCCTTCAACTCTGTCGTTGCTCCTGAACGTGAGCCTTCGGGTCC
>JBJMGJ010000473.1:0-5013 GCA_045807965.1 Bryobacteraceae bacterium
CTGCATCCCCGAGTCCAGACAAGGCGCAAACCTCACAAGTCGGCTATGCTCGACTGGCGTCGGCACCTCTGCTGCGGGAGGAGCACGCAGCTGGAAGGTGGCGATGGCGTCAACTCTAATAGGCAAGCAGGCCGTAGTGATCGGTGCGGGAATGGCCGGGCTCACAGCGGCAGGCGCGCTCGCGAACCACTTCGATCAGGTGGTTGTTCTGGAGCGCGACACTCTGCCCTTGGAGCCCGCATATCGCGCGGGGACGCCGCAGGCGCGGCACGTGCATGCGCTGTTGCTCAGCGGCCAGCGCGCCCTCAGCGAGCTGTTCCCGGGGTTCGAGCAGGATCTCGCGCGGGCGGGAGCCGTACCGCTCAGGGCCGGTCTCGATGTTCGCATGGAGCGCCCGGGCTACGATCCCTTCCCGCAACGCGATCTCGGCTGGTTCAGTTACGCCGTGTCACGGCCGGCAATCGAGTGCGCCGTGCGACGGCGGGTGGAAAGCCGCGCGAACATCACGCTGCGCCAGCGCTGCCGGGTCCAGGAAGTGTTGACGTCGCCAAATGGAGGGGAGGTCACCGGCGTGCGCTGCGAGAACAGCAACGGCGTGAGCGAGACGATTGCAGCCGATGTTGTCGTCGACGCGTCCGGACGTGGCGCCCCCACTCTCGCTCTGCTGCAATCGATCGGCCGACCTCTGCCAGAGGAGACCACAATTGGCATCGATCTCGGCTATGCCACATGCGTCTTTGCCATCCCGGACGACGCCTCGACCGATTGGAAAGGCGTGATGACCTTCGGCCAGGCGCCCCATAACAGCCGTGGCGGCCTGATGTTGCCGCTCGAGGGCAATCGCTGGATGGCGACCATCGGCGGGCGCCACGGTGACGTGCCGTCCGGCGGTCCAGAGGGATTCCTGACTTACGCCCGGGCCCTGCGGACGCCAACGATCTACAATGCGATCAGCCACGCCAAGCGCTTGGACGGGGTCGCCCGTTACGGTTTCCCCCAGAGCGTGCGGCGCCATTTCGAGCGACTCGACGCCTTCCCGCGCGGGCTTTTGCCCATCGGCGACGCAATCTGCCGCTTCAATCCGGTCTACGGCCAAGGCATGAGCGTGGCCGCCCTAGAGGCGTGCCTGCTCCGGAGGCTTCTCGAGAGAGAAGGGGGAGACAGCAATCCGATCGCCGGTCTGGCGCCGACTTTCTTCGCCGAGGTGCAGACGTTAATCGAGACGCCGTGGTCGGTGGCCACACTCGACTTCGTGTTTCCCGATACGCGGGGGCAACGTCCGGCGGATTTTGAGACCACGCTCAAATTCGGTATTGCCCTGACCCGGCTCGCCGCCGAAGATCCGGCCGTCCACAAGCTGACCGCCGAAGTCCAAAATTTATTGAGGCCGCGCAGCGTCTATCGCGATCCCGCCCTAGTGAAACGCGTGTTCGCGAAGATGGCCGAAGCGTGACCCTTGCCGGGGAAATGGACATCCCCCCGGAGGACTGGCGATGCTATGCGGAAGGACGGGCAGCCGAAACCCTGACGCAAAATAGCCCGGACATCTCTTCGACTCAGACGATCAAACAAGTCAAGGCTCGCCGAAGCGATCGAATTCGCGATCTGTGCCGGCTGGGTACCGTCCTTTTTGCGCGAGGTTTGTATGATCCCTCCGCGACGAATTTATCGCGATTCAGTGGCTGCACGATTTCACAACTCTCTCGAACGAGCTGAAGCCGCTTCAAGCGGCACCACATGGGCAACTGAGCGGCCGCTACGGGTAAGCTGTCATTTCGGCTTCGGGCAAAAGCGCCGTTTTGACATTCGGCCGATTACTTCCGGTCTGCCGGATAAGATGGGGTAATCGGCCGGCCCAGCTTGTGGATAGCTGATGATTTTTTGGTGCTGCGCTTCAGGCTGATGGTGAAACGACGTCCGTTGTTATGAGGGCCTCAAGCATCAGAAGGAGACGCGCAGTATGGACCATTTTGCTGGATTGGACGTATCGGTCAAGGAGACCAGCATCTGCATTGTGGATGACACGGGCAGGATCGTGCGGGAAGTGAAGGTAGCGCGCAGAACCTGAAGCTCTGCTGCAGGTTCTGGGCAACCCATCTAACGCTTCAAGCGGATCGGACCGGAAGCCGGCCCGTTATCGCAATGGCTTTTCAGCGCGCTTGCAGAACAGGCTTGCCGGTGATCTATGTCGAGACACGGCACATGCGGGCGGTGTTGCGGGCGCAGATCAACAAGACGACCGCAACGATGCGCGCGGCATCGCCCAGATGATGCGGGCGCAACTTTGTCGCCCAGTGCATGTGAAGACACTCCGCAGTCAGAAACTCTGCGGGCGTTTTGGCCGCGACTTCACTGGCGCCAGCCGCGGCTTTATTGTCCGGCGCGTCGGCGTCATCCTCGACCTCGATCGCTTTAAAACCAGCCTTGGTGATTCGTAACGCGTAGGGCCTCTTATCATCCCCACGTCGCCAAACCGGCATGTCGTCCTTAGCGTGAAGCTCTTGCAAGAGTTTTTGTTGCAGCAACCTGTCGATCACCTTCTTCGCGGCAGTTCCCTTTAGGTTTGCAGGGAGCGTTGCTGCATGATCGGGTCGTTGCGAGGCCGCAGATAGAATGAGAAGTTGAGTATCGGAGAGCGTCATCAGATCCTCCCTTGAGATCGCACGGCACCCGCCGCCACGACCTCAACCCCGCGAGAGCGCTTAGCGCTGGCGGGAAGGAGGAACCAAACGGAAGGATCGCTAACTCTGTCGAGCGATCCGATTGATGAGACTTGCAGCGTTGAGCAGCGTCGTTGCCTCATGCAGGAGCTGCTCCATGTCGAGTGCGACTTCGAGGCCCTTCGCATGAAACCCCGCGCCCGCGCAGGCATCGGCCGCGCGGCCTATTCCGGCGGCCTTATCGAGCCGATTACGAACTTCATTCAAATACGTCGTGATTGTTGTTTCAGCTAACTGCGGATCCATTGGCGGTGACTCCTTTGTTGTCACCACACACGCTTCCCGTGCCGACGAAGTCGAGCGAAACCAGAGCAATCTTGTTGCTCATTTCAGGCTGCTTGGAGCATCGCTATAAGCGAACGAGAGTAACATCTAATCGGGGCTGTCGATGTGCGTTGCTGAGGGTAGACTGTTCCCAAAGTCTTTCTGCGTCACTGAATACAAATTTTTCCGGGCCGTATGCGCGGTGATCGAACAGTGAGTTGGGGGACTACATCATCCAGCGATGAACTCGCGGGCGGCTCCGGTAATGGCCCGGAGGTTACATCGGTCTGCTATCAGAGCTTGTTTGGTCTAATTGCGGAAAATTGATCGCACGGCATTTTGGGAGTTTTGCAACACTATCGAGGTGAAAGCGGACGTTCCGACGCGAAGCGGACATTGCCCCTAGATGAGTTACGGACTTTGCTTCACAATCGCATAACCATTGGCAGCCAAGTCCAGAAGGATAGCCTTAGCGATGTGCGCGCTTTGATCTGGTGCTATCCATTCGTAGTCCAAGTTCGGACCACCGTCGCCCTCAGGGTACTTAATGAACGCACCGTGGATGGAACTGATGATCAGGTTTTTAACTGCGGTCGCAGACATCTTCCCTCCCAATCTTTGGCTCACGAATAGCACAGCTAGAAGCAAGATTACGACAGGCCATCGCGCCGTAAAATGTCCGTTCGTCCGAAACAGAGCGGACGTCAGTCACCTCGATGAAGTTGGAAAATGGACCCAACTCGGACATTGGATGGGTCCTCCGTCCATGGCAGTCGCGCGCGCAAGAGCGTTGCGCCGGTAGTATATTCGAGTGTCTGGAATATCGAATTGAACCTGACCAGATGTTTCTAAAGTTTCCCATTTTGGCCCTATGTTGGTTTCGCTCAATTACAGTCCCGGGGGCTGCGCTTGTCTTTGACGGAGCACCTTCAATTAGAGCCCGAAGCACGCGAAGTCCACTTTTCCCCTGACAGTGACCACATTGCAGGGCACAGTCAGGTCGGAAAAGCCTTCGGCGCTCCCGCCCCTCTTTGTCGCGTCGCCTGACAGACTGTACGGGTGGCTCCCAATTCGGTAAGCTTGGCGCTAATATTCATTCTTGGAAAACCTCCCTCGGGCGGAGCGCACCCTCATGGCGAAGCGCGGACCAGCGGTGCGCCAGCTTCCAGCCAAAGGCAAAGCGCCGGCGAAGCGCAAGCTTTCGCATGCGACAAAGAGGGGCAATTCCAGCTTTAAGCGCGAACTGACCGAGGCGCTCGAGCGGCAGAAAGCGACGAGCGATATTCTCAACGCAATCAACAGCTCCACAATCGAGCTTCAGCCAGTTCTCGACACCATCGTGAAAACCGCGAGCCGTCTGTGCGACGCAGAATTTGCGTTGATCTACAAACTGCACGATGGCAAATACCATCTAGCCGCGACGAACAATACGGCGACGGATTTCGTCAAATACGCCTCGGAACATCCGTTGTCCCCCGGGCACGGATCGCTCATTGGCCGCGTAGCTCTTGAGCAGAGGACTGTTCATTTGCCGGACTGCCTGGCCGATCCCGAATACGCGGCTCTCGAATATCAGCGCGCCGGCAAATATCGAACGTCGCTCGGGATCCCCTTGCAACAAGACGGAGCCCCGGTCGGCGTCATTGCCTTGATGCGGGCCGTGGTTAAGCCCTTTACGGACAAGCAAATCGAACTAGTCAGCACCTTTGCTGACCAGGCAGTCATAGCCATTCATAACGCTCGGCTGTTTGATGAACTTACCGAGTCGATGCAGCAACAGACTGCGACCGCCGATGTGCTGAAAGTCATCAGCCGCTCGGCGTTCGACATTCAAGCTGTGCTAAAAACCTTGGTCGAATCGGCGGCCAGGCTGTGCGAGGCAGAAAATGTACAAATCTTCCTGCGTGACGGCGAGGTCTACCGTCTCACTGCACACAATGGGTTCTCGCCGGAATATCAGCAGTACGTTGAACAGCATCCGATTTCGGTCGGCCGCGGTACGCTGGTGGCGCGAACGGCGTTAGAGGTC
>JBJMGJ010000474.1:0-4361 GCA_045807965.1 Bryobacteraceae bacterium
AGATGCTGGTGCTCTCTAAATTCGGGATGCGCCGTGACGAAGTGAACCTACAGGGCCGCTTGCGGTTGTCTCATGAAAACGCGGGTGGCTGGTCCCGAGATAGCGGCCCGCGCGGAGGCGAGAAACTTCTGCTGAAGCTCCGGATCACGAATCGAATCAGCTAGCACCCCGAGAGATTCCATTGCCTCAATAAGCGTGCTCTCGGCCTGGTCTAAATCACTACACAACAGCGCTGCTTTCCTCGCTGCAAGCAGGACCTTCCATTCAATAAGCGGGCAGGGATAATTGCTGAGTATTTCGCGCGCAATGCGGCATTGGGCGGCAGCTCTTGCGGGGTTTTCTTCCAGCAACTCAATATCGGCCAGTATTTTGTGAGCCCACACGGTATGCTTCCTCGCGAGAACTGCCTCCGCTTTAGCCAGAGCCAACTCGGCCGACGCCCGCGCACGAACCAGCTCCCGCCGCGCGAACCAGTAATTGGCGCTTTCAAGCTCCAGCCTGATGGTGAAGCGCCATTTCAACCAATCGCCTTCCGCACTCAAGATCCGTTGGCCCTCAGACAGATGATGCCAAGCAAGATTCAGGTCACCGAGGGCCGTATAGGCATTCGACAGATTGATATGGGAGTTTGCTTCGACTTCCGGCATGCCCGCTTGTTGTCCGGCGACAACACCATCAAGGTTGTGTTTAAGAGCAGTGTCTGGATCCAAAAGTTCGGAGTAAATCCATCCAAGTGTGTTTGGAATGCGTGAAAACCAGAAGCGCTCTCCGTTGATTTCGGCCATCCGCATTCCTTCTCCGAGGGTCTGAAGCGCATCGGATATCCGCCCTTGATTGGCCAGCGCCATACCTCTCATCCAGGTGACGCGAAGTAGGTCCGCGGAGTTGGCAAGCCGCATACGCCCGCCCATCAGTTCGGCAAACAGGGCTTCAGCCTTAGCGTACTCGGATTGAAGATCGTATAAGAAAGCTAGGGAACCAGTGACAAACGCCGCCTGTGAGATGGCGTTCTCCCGAAGCAATGCAGGGCGGGCGCGTTCGAGACGGGTGCGGGCACCCGCGAGATCGCCCGTAAATAAGCGTTGGTAGCCCAGAATCCCGTCGGCCTTTGCGGTCGAACAACCGGCGGCATCGGCTACAGCCATCGCCTGCTCTGCGCGCCCGACCATTTCCGCAGTCCGTTTCAACACGCCTGCCGCGAACGCCGCGCCGCAGAGCGCATCGATTTGGGCCTCGGGATTTCCTAATCTGGCCGCCGCCTCTGCAGCCATTGTGAAATCGAGAATCGCCTGTTCAAACTCGGAGAGCGCCTGCCGCGCGCTGGCCAGTTGTGCCGCTGCGTCAAGGACTCGCTCGTCCCGAGTCGTCCCATCAAGCTTATTAGCCGTCGCCACTGCTCGCCGCGACAGTTCAGCGGCTTCTCGATACGCAGAGAGCCCGGCGGCTCTGGCAGCAGCGACACAAAACCACTTCGATGCCCTCTCCCATTCTCTGGAGCCTTCAAAGAGTTGCGCTACTTGGGCCGCAATGTCGCCGGAGCTTTGCCCGTAACGCTGCAGCAGCACAGTGGCGGTGGCGGCGCTCAAAGTAGCGCGGCGCGTCGGCCGGATGCCGGAGTAAAGCGTTTCTTGATAAAGAGCATGCGAGAAGGCGTATCTCAGGGTTAGCGTCGAATCCGGAAAGTCGCGCTGATCGATGAACCGAATAACTCGATGTCTCTCTTCCAGCAATTGAAGCGAATCCTCGATCTCGCCAGCGCTAAGTTGTAGGACCTCCACGAGCACAGCGGAGTCGAACTGCAGACCTTGAATGCTCGCCGGCTCCAACAGCCTCCGATGACTTTCGCTCAGTCTGCCGATCTTTCGCGCGATCATGCCGCGCACTGAATCCGGGAGCGTGCCCTCAATTTCGGCTACAGGGCGTCCTAATACCCAAGCTCCGGGCTCATTCGAGATAAGGTTCGCACCACGCAGATCTCGTAAGAGATCGGCGAGGAAAAGTGGCGACCCTTCCGTCCGGCGCGCGACGGCGGCCGCGAACTCCGCTGGAAATTCATTACCCGGAAATTCCGAATCGATGTAGTTCTCAATGTCCTCCCGTTGCAAGCTGCCCAACGCCAATTCCGTACACAAACCGCGAGTTTGCAACTCGAGCTTGGCTTCCAGAAATGGATGGTTTGCAAGCATCATGTCCGACGGCCGGTATGTCGCCACCACCAACACGGGAAGCGAACCGCAGTGAGGAATTACATAGGACAACAAATCGACGGTCGATACATCGGCCCAGTGCACGTCATCGATGAACAAGATAAGGGGCTGCTCTCGAGTCAGCGATTTGAGTAGTAAGACGAATTCACGTTTTTTCGCTCTTGCGAAGCGGACACCGCATCTGCGGCGAGAGGGGCCGATGGAAGGGACCGAGATGTGAAGGCCGTCGTCTGCACATACCAGCTGGGAGCAACTTCAAGAAGGAGATTTCTGACAATCTCCGCGCTGGCGCCACACATCAGGGATTCCAATCCTTCCAGAATTGGTAGGTAGGCCTCGGCGCCGGAGAGGCGTTCCGAACACCGCCCCGTTGCAACATGACAGTTGAATCCGGGCACGAGTCCGGCCAGAAAAGTCTCCACGAGGGTCGTCTTGCCAATTCCTGGCTCCCCGGAAACACAAAATAGCCGGCCGCCATTCTCTTTCGTCGCCTGAAGAACTGCACGTATTTCCGAGATCTCGCGCCGCCTTCCGACGGTGACGCCTTGACGCGCCGCGACGGTGGCTTCGGAGTCATTCCGGGCTCGGGCAAGGAAGCGACGTGCAGTTTTTCCTCCACGGGCATCACGAACCGATATCCGCGACGTGGGACCGTTTCGAGGAAGCGAGGACTCGACGGACTGTCCCGGAGCGCCTCCCGAAGTTTGCGAACAGCCTGATTCAAACTGTCTTCGAAATGCAGAAACCGGCTGGTTCCCCAGATATGTTCTTGTATTTCCTGTCGGGTCACCAGTTCATATGTTGGTTTGCCGAGTAACAGCAGCAGCAGTTGAAGCGGCTTGTCCTGGAGTCTGACGGTTCGCCCCTGCCGGCGCAATTCCCCCGCTTTCACATCGAGCTCAAAACCGCCGAAACGGACGATACTCTCCATAGCGGTTTGCCCGGACACTCTCAATCTCCAGCGTTAGAGAGGAACATCGTATCACTCTCGCATCATGAAGCTCGCAAGTTGTCGTGTTTGCAAGCGAATAGCGGATCAGAAATTGATTCGAATGCGTTCATGGCGCTTCGAAGAATCTGCGGTCATAGTTGCCATCGGGAGCTGAGTTTCGGACGAACGGCGCTGCTAACCGAAGGCCGAGACCACTCGAACATTCCGAAGGAGGAATTCACAATGAAGTTACTCTACCCTCGTTTTTGCGCTGAAGAGCCTCGAGATCATACCCATCGGCAGGATTCGCGCGGCCGTGGGATCAGGCTGAGGCGATTCGCTGCGGCGCTTGCGGTTTCCGTGCTGCTGGGCGGGACTGGTGCTCTTTCAGCACAGGACGACTCCAGCGCAAGCGTCCGAAATGGGACGACTGCGGACGGAGGCGCCAACGTCGCCGCACTATACCGGCTGCAGGCGGCATTTCACCGAGCGTCCACGGTACGCGATCCGGTGAATGGGGATTCGGATGACGTGATCAATGAACGCGTTGGCGCGATGCTCTCGCTTTGGACGGACAATGGCTGGCTCTTATTCAATATTGGAAGCGCTCGTGATGGTTATTACATCGGCAACGGTGATCCCGCGAATCCCTCCACATGCCCGGCTCCATCCGACAATTTCGCGAACCGTGGCACTCTTTGCACGTTCTTCAAATACGTCGCCGCGCCCTTTCAGTCCGTCAACAAGTTCGTCTCGCTCGCGCCGAGCTACAAGACTGAAATTCATGTCTACGGCAGTGACGCGACCTTGTACTTCGAGTGCCACTTCTTCAACGTAGCGCTCGACCCGGCTAGCGGAAAGCCGCTCTGGGCCGCAACAGGCCACCTGTCATTTGATGGGGCCACGACGAAGTCTGGCAAACACTGGCTGTTTTCGCGCGCGAATGTGCAGGCAGTGAGTGTTCCGGTGCCGTAGCGAGTCGCTCGTGGTTTCGCTCGCACACCCGGCGAGGCGAGTTCGTCGGGTGCGGCGAACGAGCGTTCGTGATTTTGGCTCTTCATCTTCGTTAAGGAAACCAAAGGGAGAATGCCAATTGACGAGACATCTTCTCCTTTCCGTGGCAGCGTGTGGATTGGGCTGCGTTGGAATGCTCGCTGCGTTCGACGATTCTCAAATCGGCAGAGAGCTCGCCATTCCCGTTCACTTGCAGACTGGTCAAGAAT
>JBJMGJ010000475.1:0-4727 GCA_045807965.1 Bryobacteraceae bacterium
GGGAATAACGATTCGTCGGCCTCGGGCTGACATTCAAGCGCATTCTAACCCGAAGCAGACCGGACAGGAAGGAAAAGCCGAAAAAATCGTCAGTCAAGCCAGGGAGCGCTGCAATAGCTCGCCCCGACAACCGGGTTCGCTCTCACGAATCGATGCGGAAAGACCAGAGTTGTCCCAGGGTCTCTCCGCGGTTCGTTATGGCTTAGCGCTCGCCAAATCGCCAGCCGATTGAGGCGCCATACTCCGGTACCCAGTTACTACCGAACTGGAAGAAGTTGTTCACATAGTGTGCGTCAACTTGCGGTCGGACGAAGAAATGAGGTGTCACGTAAAAACGCAGACCCGCGGCCATATGAACCTGAAAGTGATTTGAGCTTTCGAGAAACTGATTAGTTGTCGAGCATCCGGCAAACGAGTCGCAGGATTGTGAAGGATAGAAGAACCGGGTATTTACGGCACCTAGCCCGCCCTGAAACTCGGGAACGACTCTTTTATAAGAGCGGATCGGTGTGTAAATGGCATTGAAGTCGTAAAAGATCGGCCGGTAAGTCAGCCCGGCGTAATTGCCATGGGAGAAGCGGAAGTCAGTCTCGGCCCCTATTCCGAAATGGGGAGTCAACATGAAATCACCGCCAACCTTGCCGAACGCGCCCACCATTGATGGCGTGCTGACAGAACTGCCGGTTCCGAAGGTATCGATGGACTGTCCGTTGGAATCGAGATGAGTTGTTCCAACACCAAAATAAACGCTCTGTGCCGAAGCCAAGCCCGCATTTAGACACACCGCGACCAAGACCGGTGAGATACATCTTAGTAATTTCGAGTTATTCTCCTAGTTACACGCGGCTATTGTCTTCCGACGACGCCTAACTTTGCCAACGTTGCCGTGCGTGTCGTCCGCAAATGCCGTGAGCTTACACAGAAACGGACGTGCGTAACAGCAGAGTAGGTTTACCCGCCTGGCACGTCCGTGAGGTTTTCTAAGAGAAGCTAATTAATTTAGACGAGAGACGGATCGGGAGCGTTCGGATTGAGCCCAAGCTCCGCGATCGCTTGCGCCGCCCGGTTGCTGTCAAAGCGGTTCCAGGAAGCAAGTCTGGAGAGAGCGGCGGCAGCGATGCTTTCGCCATCCACTTCGAAGAAGCGTCGAAGATGTTCGCGATTTTCGCTGCGTCCGAAACCGTCTGTTCCGAGCGCGGTGAGACGTCCGGGTACCCATGGCGAGATCTGATCCGCAACGATCTTCATGTAATCAGAAGCGGCAATGATTGGTTGATCCAACTCGCCCAGCGCTTCCAGCAGATATGGCTTCCGCTGAGGCTCGTTTGGATGGAGACGATTCCAGCGGTCCGTCACCATCGCGTCTCGGCGAAGCTCCGTGTAACTCGTGACGCTCCAAACATTAGCCCCGACGCCGTACTTCTCCGCCAGGATCCGCTGCGCCTTTAAGGCCTCGTTGAGAATCGATCCGCTGCCGAATAGGGTTACCTGTGCGGGACCAACTTCGGACCTTTTGTACAGATATAACCCACGCAAGATTCCTTCGCGGATACCAGATCCGTCCGCAATCGCGGGCTGGACATAGTTCTCGTTGCCGACGGTGATGTAGTAGAAGTGATCTTCGCCTTCCTCGTACATGCGCCGTATTCCATCCTGCACAATGACCGCGATCTCATAACCGAACGCGGGATCATAACTTTTGCAGGTCGGAATTACGCTCGAGAGAACGTGGCTGTGTCCGTCATCGTGCTGTAAGCCTTCGCCAAGCAGCGTCGTTCTACCTGCCGTACCGCCCACCAGGAAGCCCTTGCCGCGCGAATCGGCGAACGCCCAAATGAGGTCCCCGATGCGTTGGAAACCGAACATCGAGTAATAGATGAAGAAAGGAATGGTCGGCACGCCGATATTGGCGTAAGCGGTACCAGCCGCCGTAAATGACGCCATGCTACCCGCCTCCGTGATGCCTTCTTCCAGGATCTGCCCGTTCTGTGCTTCTTTGTAGTACATCAGAACGTCACTATCGACCGGCTTATAGAGTTGTCCGGTGGACGCATAGATTCCGCGCTCCCGGAACATCGATTCCATACCGAAGGTACGTGCTTCGTCCGGGATGATCGGCACCACATACTTGCCTACATCCGGGAGCTTCAGCAACGATTTCAATACGGATACGAAGGCCGTAGTAGTAGAGGCCTCACGACCGCGTGACCCGCCCATAACTTCGCCGAACGTTTCGACAGGCGGGCTCTTCAGGCTGATCTTCTTTGGATTCCGAACCGGCAGGTAGCCGCCGAGCGCCTTCCGCCGTTCCTTCAAATAGCTGATCTCGGGACTGTTGTCTTCCGGCTGGATGAAGGCGATTTCGTGAATCAAGTCCTTCGGCAGATTGAGATCGAAGCGATTCGATAAATAAAAAAGCTCTTCTTCGTTGAGCTTTTTCTGCTGGTGCGTGATGTTCTTGCCTTCGCCCGCCTCGCCCAGACCGTACCCTTTTACGGTTTTTGCGAGGATGACGGTCGGTTGGCCTTTTGTGGCGAGGGCGCGTTGGAAGGCGTTGTAGACCTTCACGGGATCGTGTCCACCGCGCCGGAGCCGCGCCAGTTCATCATCCGATTTGTCTTCGACCAGCTTCAGGAGCTCCGGATACTTACCGAAGAACTCCTTGCGCACGTAGGCGCCGCCTCTAGCCTTGAAATTCTGGTACTCGCCGTCAACGCACTCTTCCATGCGCTTCAAGAGCAGACCGCTCGTATCCCGGGCGAAGAGTTCATCCCAGTCACTTCCCCACAACACCTTGATGACGTTCCAGCCGGCTCCGCGGAAAATGCCCTCGTATTCGCGGATGACGCTTCCGTTTCCTCGGACCGGCCCGTCCAGACGCTGAAGGTTGCAGTTGATGATGAAAATCAGGTTGTCGAGCTTCTCCCGGGACGCAATATGGAGCGCACCGGTTGATTCGGGCTCGTCCATCTCCCCGTCTCCGAGGAAGGCATAAACCTTTCGGTCCGTTCGGGGGATGATTTCGCGATTCTCAAGGTATCGAAGGAAACGCGCGTTGTAGATCGAGTTGATTGGGCCCAAGCCCATCGACACCGTCGGAAATTGCCAGAAATTCGGCATCAGCCAGGGATGTGGATAGGACGAAAGCCCGGGAGTTTCCCGCAATTCATGCCGGAAGTTTAGTAGATGCTGTTCCGTGAGCCGGCCCTCGAGAAAGGCACGTGAATATACGCCCGGCGAAGCATGCCCCTGGTAATACACGAAATCGCCTGGCTCGTCGCCGTAACTGCCGCGAAAGAAATGGTTAAATCCAACCTCGCTCAGCGTCGCCAGCGAGGCATACGTGGATATGTGCCCGCCGATGTTGGGATCGTACTTGTTCGCTCGAACCACCATGGCTGCCGCATTCCAGCGAATCAGGCTCTTGATCCGGCGCTCGACCGCACGGTCTCCGGGATAGGGTACCTCTTCGTGCGCAGGGATCGTATTCACGTACGGAGAGCGAGCGGGAGGCGGGGAAACTCCAAAATCAGCTGCTCGGTTGAGCAACTGTGCAAGCAGGTATTGGGCCCGGTCGGGGCCGAACTCATCGACGACCTGGTCGAGCGCTTCCAGCCATTCCGAGGTTTCCTGCGGATTCAGGTCGTTCTGCCGTTCTTCTTTTGTTTTCAGCATTTCGTCCGGGGTCAATCTAACAATACGAATTTCGGCCTGGCTCTTGCAATCGGGGGGTACGGAGGCCCGATAAGAAGAGAAATCCGCGCCGTGGCAGAAATCGCTTGAAGACTAATTATCGCTCATCGCTTGCTTTTCGCTTTTCCTTCAGGCAATCTAAAAGGTTTTCTGGAGACAAACTCTTTTCTGATGAAGGTGCGGGTTCTATATCATGACCATTGCTTCGATGGAACGGCTTCAGCCGCTTATGTGACTCGCTTCCTCCGAAGTACGTTCTACCCTGAGGCGGAATTCTTCTATACCGGGCTCGCTCACAGGGCGGATCAATTATTTGAAGACCGGCTTTTTGATGGCGATATCAACGCGATTGTTGACTTCAAGTACGCGACCCACCCCAATCTCACCTGGTGGTTCGACCATCACCAGAGTGCGTTTTTGAGCCCGCAGGACGCCGAGCACTTCCGCCACGACACCTCCGGCAGGAAACTTTTCGATCCCAGTTATCGCTCCTGCACGAAATTTATCTCGACAGTTGTGAGTCGCGACTATGGTTTTGTTGCGCCCGACCTGGAAGAACTGGTGACCTGGGCGGACATTGTGGACGGAGCTCTGTATGAAAGCGCCGAAGTAGCGGTCGAGATGAAGGCACCCGCGATGAAGCTCACCTTGGTAATTGAAGGGAGCCGCGGTTCACACCTGGTGCATAAGATTATTCATGCCATGCAGCACCAATCGCTTAGCGAGATTATCGCCGATCCGGAAATTGCTGCCACTTACGATGAGCTCTACACAACCCATCTGCGAAATATCGAGGTCATTCGCAAGGAAGGAAGCTGCGAGGGCGGCGTCATCTTTTTTGATCTCGTCGATTATGGAATCGAGGGATACAACAAGTTCATTCCGTATTACCTCTTTCCAGACTCCGCCTATACGGTTTCCGTATCCACCTCGAGTTACCGGACCAAGGTATCGGTTGGATCCAATCCCTGGGTGCGCGAGCCTCTCCGTCACAATCTGGCAACAATCTGCGAGCGTTACGGTGGTGGCGGTCA
>JBJMGJ010000476.1:0-6181 GCA_045807965.1 Bryobacteraceae bacterium
GCTCCTCTTGCTTGACCGAGGGAGATTTGTCGGGCACAGGCAAGGTCAGCAATTCCGAGTTGAGCGACCCCTCAATTAAGAATCCATACGGCTCAATCAGCCGCTCCAAAGTGGCGCGATTGTGGCCATATAAGTACGGAAATCCGAGCAGATTGTTGTAGCCCATGGCTTCCACCAGGAACTGTTCGATTTCGTGCGAAATCTCGCCTGCTCTGAGGAGCACTTCGCAGATGGAATAGAACAGGCCGTTAGGCGTGCGTACGACAAACAGCCCTCCAGGCTTCAGAATTCGTTGAGAAGCTTCGAGAACCGGCCCGGGATCTTCGATCTGCTCAAAACAGTTCCAGACGAGCATTCCATCGAATGACTCAGGAGCGAAGTCCGCATTCTGCAATTCGACGTTATGGACGGTGAAACCCTTTGAGACTGCGAAAGCGCTGGTGTCCTTGCCGACGTCAACCCCTTCCGCCCGCCACCCCCATTCGCGTGCGACCTGAAGAAACGCACCGTAGTGGCTGCCTACCTCCAAAACTCTGGCTCCCGGTGACATCAGTCCGCGATAGGGCGCCTCTTTTCTCCGGAACGCGGCAACATATTCCGGGTATTCCCTCTCGATGACTCCCGGATCGTACGTGTCCTGTGAATACTCTTGGGCCGGAGGTGGTTCGCACTCGCGCCTGATGAGAAGAGAGCAGTTTCGGCATTCCTCTATTTCCGCCCTCTCCGTATGGAAAAAGTCGGTGAGGTCCTTGGCTTCGGCGGCGTTCACGGCACGCGTCAGGCGGTTTTTGACGAACTGAGCACGAATCCGGCACTCCTCTTCCAGGCGTTCCCTCGAAGCTAAAAGATTGAACGAGGTTCCTTTGCAGATAGGACAATCGGGCATCCTGAAATGGATGACTGCGAAACAGCAGTTACCTACCCCGAAAAGTTGCGAGTTAAGAATCCGGACGCGATCCGATCCAACGTGTTGTTCCCGGGAGTAGGGGCTAATACGATTTTCCGAGGAGAAACGAAAGAATGAGAGCACTCTGCTGGTACGGCAAGGAAGATGTTCGCGTCGAGACGGTCCCCGACCCGGTGATTCAGGATGCCGGCGACATCATCATCAAGATCACCTCGACCGCGATCTGCGGATCAGATCTCCATTTGTACGACGGCTTCATGCCAACTATGGAAAAGGGCGACGTATTGGGCCACGAGCCCATGGGGGTCGTTGTCGAGCGTGGCAGTGAAGTCAAGAAGTTCAACATCGGTGACCGGGTCGTGGTTCCCTTCACGATTTCCTGCGGTCGATGTTTCTTTTGCCAAAAAAGTCTTTTCTCTCTCTGCGACAGATCGAACCCGAACGCCGCGGCAGCCGCAAAAGTAATGGGACATTCGCCCGCTGCGCTCTTCGGCTATTCCCACATGCTTGGTGGATTTCCGGGTGGACAGGCACAGTACCTGCGCGTGCCTTACGCCGAGGTCGGGCCAATTAAGATTCCCGATAGTCTCCCGGACGAGAAAGTCCTCTTTCTCTCGGACATTTTCCCGACCGGTTACATGGGCGCGGAAAACGCGCAAATCGAACAGGGAGACACGGTGGCGGTTTGGGGTTGCGGCCCCGTCGGTCAGTTCGCCATCCAGAGCGCCTGGATGCTTGGAGCCGGACGCGTGATCGCCATCGACCGCGTTCCCGAGCGGCTCAGGATGGCCGAGGAGGTCAGCAAAGCAGAAACCATCAATTTCGATACCGACAAGGTATACGACCGGTTGATGGAGATGACCAAAGGACGCGGGCCGGACCGCTGCATTGATGCGGTTGGAACAGAATCTCACGTCAGCATGCACACGGGCGTCGACACCATCATGGACAAGGTGAAGACGGCCGTCATGCTCGAGACCGATCGTCCTCACGTTTTGCGCGAAGCGATTATGTGTTGCCGGAAGGGTGGAACGCTGTCCATCCCCGGTGTCTACATCGGGTTTATCGACAAGCTCCCGATGGGAGCTGCCATGAACAAGGGTTTGACCTTCAAGATGGGTCAAACACACATGCAGCACTACATGCAACCTCTTCTAGAGAAGATCGAAGAAGGAAAGATTGATCCCGCGGCTGTCATCACTCACAAGGTGAGCCTGGAAGAGGCGCCGCAGATGTATCGAACCTTCCGCGATAAACAGGACGGCTGCATCAAAGTCGTTCTTAAGCCCTGAACGCTCAGTTCACAACCGAGACCGGTAGTATCGTGGGTCGCCGACAGAGCGTGATCGAGTCCGTCTGAATCTTGTCCCATTCCTGGAGCGTCAAGCCGTACGATTCAAAGAAGCCGCGAATACGGCTTGCGTTCCAGCCAAACAGATCCTCGAGAATAGGAACAATAACGCTGCAAGCGTCTTCGCTCAGAACTGTTCTTCTGGCTATCGGGGTCAGATATTTGTTCTCAGAGACGGCAATCGTTAATCCGTCGAGCCGATTGACGTGGAGCATAACGTGCACGTCCGAGCTGCCGTCGCCAACGTAAACGACATTGTTGTGTCCAATGTGCATCCCGGCACGAAGTTCATCTACCACGGCAACCTTACCGTATCCTGCGGGCAGCGTCACGATGGACTCAATCTCGCCCGTTTCCGCGTAGCGGAAGCGGGTTCCGTGGATGTTTTCAGGCGGCACGATGCCTTCGAGCGCCGACTGAATTACTTCTTCCGGTGCGGCAGAGACGACGTGGAACGAGAAGTCGTTTCCATCCCATCCCCGCAAGATGTCAAACAGCAGCTTGATGTTCTCTTTGAGGCGAATCTGCTTTCCCACCGCGGCCAGATGTTCCTTGCGAACGCATCGGAACTCCGGATCGTGCAGAAGCAGGTACGCCAGTTCTCCGCCCTGCTGGACAAGATGAATGTCCGAGAGCCCTTTTACTCGCTCTTCGAAACCAGTTACGCCGATTAATTTACTAAGAACAAGACCGGAATCGTTGAAACTCAACGTTTGATCAAAATCACTCACGAATAGAAATTGTTTTCCTGTTTGCACCATACACTTCTCCTTTCGTTGACTGAAACCTTTCGGATGAATGACGGGAGATCAGGATCAGACATGAATCCTGATAAACGGGAGGGTAGAGCATTTTGCGTGAAATGCTCGTTCCTTACTATTTTAGATGGAAGGAGCGCCTCCCCGTTGCGGTCTTGCGGAGAAAGCTGCTATATCCGTTCTGATGTCAGACAGGAAACAAACCGCCGGTAAGCCGAAGTACCAGACCCTGTTTGAGTCACTTCGAGCGGATATTCTCGGCGGGCGTTATAAACCGGGTGAAAAACTACCAAGCGAAGCCGCCCTTGTGACAAGGTCCGGCGCTTCGCGCATCACCGTGGGCCGTGCCATTCGTGAGCTTCAGAACCTGGGCCTTGTCGATCGCCTCGCGGGATCGGGCACTTATGTCCGCAACATTTCGCCCGATGACCGCCCTCACGTATTCGGTCTCTTAATCCCCGATCTCGGCGAAACGGAAATCTTCGAACCGATCTGCCAAGGCATAGCGAACGCGCCAGAAAGTACGCAGCACGCATTACTCTGGGGTCACTCAGATCCAAACGCAACGAAAGAACAGCAAGCCTGGCTTCTCTGCCAGCAATACGTCACGAAGAAAGTATCCGGTGTGTTTTTTGCGCCACTTGAATTTGAGTCGGGAGCCGCGAAAACCAACAAACGCATTCTGCAGGCTTTCAAACAAGCCAACATTCCCGTTGTGCTTCTCGATCGCCGCGCAACCGATGCGCCCGATCGAGGCAGGCCGGATCTGGTCGGCATCAATAATCGTCAGGCTGCTTATATGGCAACGAAGCACCTGATCGATCTGGGCTGCCGGCATATATCGTTGCTTAGTTATCACGGAGCGGCAACGACGCTTACCGAACGTCTGTCCGGCTATACGGACGCTCTTCGCGCGCATGGACTCAGACCGATCGTTGATTCGTCCGTAGAGGCAAGCACCTCAAGGAGCGATACGCTTCAGTGGTCAGGAAGGCACAAGATCCACTCCATTGAGGCTTTCGTGTGCATTAACGACCGCATTGCCGGACAGCTCATGCATCTGTTCCTCCGACAGAAGTTGCGGATACCT
The DNA here is from genome assembly GCA_045807965.1 of Bryobacteraceae bacterium. Classification (GTDB taxonomy): domain Bacteria; phylum Acidobacteriota; class Terriglobia; order Bryobacterales; family Bryobacteraceae; genus Bog-105. The sequence continues at coordinate 4,107 of JBJMGJ010000476.1, forward strand.
GAAGATGTTCGCCTGGTCGGAATCGACGACGTCCTGTACGCAAGTCTGCTTCCGGTTCCGCTCACGACCGTGCGCCAACCAACTCATGAAATCGGAGAAGCCGCCCTGGGCGTTATGCTCGATCGCATCCGCTGCCCTAAACTTCCGGCGCGTGAGGTTCTGCTGGACGGAGATCTGATCGTGCGGGCGTCCTGCGGCGCCCATCTGGACTAAACGCGGCACTGGCCGCTTATCGTTTTGCTTCTACGCTGACAACGTCGGCAAGCGCGGCGGCCACGAGACTCAAACCCACAATCCCGAAGAGCGCGACCCGCAGTGACGTTCCTTCCGCAACCATCCCGATGATCGGGGGTCCAAAGAGGAATCCAACATAGCCGGACCCGCTCACGGTTGCTACTCCGGCTCCACTCGGAACCGAGGGCACTTTCGCGCCCGCTCGGAATACAAGAGGAACGATCACTGAGAATCCTGCGCCCGTTATGGCAAAACCTGGCAGGGCGAAAACGGGCGAACTCGAAACCAGTGCCACGGTCAGGCCGATCGCCGCAACAAGAGCGCCGGCTCGCACCGTGCGTGTGGCGCCCAATCGTGCGGTAATTGAATCTCCCAACAACCGGAACCCCGCCATCCCGGCAGAAAACACGGCATAGCCGGTAGCTGCTACGCCCGCCGTTGAATGAAGTCCGGTTCTGAGGTAAACACCGGTCCAATCAGCAATGGCGCCTTCGGACAGGAACATGCAGAAGGCAACGGTAGCAAGGGTCAATAACGTAAGCGGCATTCGGCTGAACGATAGCTTCTCGGAGCTAATGTTCCGCCTGCCTTCTCCATGGAGGAGAAACGGAGCCGTTACGAGGCTCACAACTGAGAACACGGCTGCCGCCACAGGCATGTGAACCTCAGGCCTGACTTGCCAAGACGCAAGCAGACCACCCAAACTGGCTCCGACCATTCCTCCGATGCTGAACAGGGCATGGAAACGGGACATACTCGGCTTGCTTAGCGCACTCTCGACCGCGACCCCTTGTGCATTGATGGAAACGTCATTTGCGCCAGCCATTGCACCGAAGAGCAAGAGCGCGGCAAACAACGACGGAGCCCCCATCGCAAAAGACGGACCAGCCAGGGCCAGCGAAAAGCCGATCGTGCTCCAGGCGGTAACGCGTCTGCTGCCGAATTTTCCGATGCCCCAGCCGGTCAGCGGAATCGCGCAAACGGACCCGATCGCCGTGCCTAAGAGACACAGGCCCAGCGTCGCGTTTGACAATCCCAAAGCAGTCTGAATCGACGGAATACGGGAAACCCAAGTGGACACAATCAGACCATGAAGGAGGAACCTCGAGATGACAGCCCACCAAGCGACAGATACCTTCTGTGGGGAAATGAAATTTGGAATTGCTAGTTCGGTGTCAACCATCGTAAGGTTTTGATGGTCGCCGGCAAGGCTGGTTTCTCATCTGAGCAGAAAGCTGTTATATCCGATCCAGTTCTCTCCCAGGCAGAACGACACTGTAACACCTTTATTGCTTTCGTGTTATCTTACGTCCTTAGCCTGCATGGCAGTGACTCGCCGGACCGGACAATTCGCTTCTTTGTCCCTGCCGCCCCTTCATTTCCCCCACCTCTTGCTCGTCGCGGGCTTTTCGATCATTTGCGTCTCCGCTGAAGCTGTTCCGCTTACTGGAACGGTTACCGATCCGGAGAACAAAGTCATCGCTGGCGCCGCGGTCCGTCCCGTGCAAGGCGGCTCACAAATTTTAGACACGCGATCCAACGCCTCCGGCGTGTTCACTTTCACGGGGCTAGCCGATGGCGGTTACGCGGTGCCCGTCGAAGTTCACGGATTCGCTCCGGTGGTTCGCCAGGTTGCGGTATCGGCCGGCACGCCTACGACGATCGAAATACAGGATGGGGCAACTAGCCGGCCAGCCGACGCGCCGATCATCGCGCGAATTCATGCCACCGCGGGATATCCACTGACAGCCGTCGCCGGCATCAGTCTTCGGTTTGGCTCGAAATAGCATCTGAAGCGTGGGGCGCTCCCGGACATCCAACCAGTGATGAGCGTCTCTGAA
>JBJMGJ010000477.1:0-4407 GCA_045807965.1 Bryobacteraceae bacterium
GAACGCCTTCCCATCGCGCAACCACGGCCGTCGCCACGCAATTCCCAAGCAGATTGACCGAGGTTCGGCACATGTCCATCAGTGCATCGACACCGAGGATGAGCGTAATTCCCTCCAGCGGAAGTTGGAAGCTGCCGAGCGTTCCAGCAAGAATCACAAGCGATGCGCGCGGAACGGCAGCCACGCCTTTGCTGGTCAACATCAGTGTCAGCATCATGGTGATCTGAGTCCCTATCGGCATGTGAACGCCGGCAGCCTGTGCGACGAAGACGGAAGCAAGCGAAAGGTAGAGCGTGGAGCCATCGAGATTGAAGCTGTATCCCGTCGGCAATACGAATCCGACGATGTGTTTTGGTATTCCGAAGCGCTCCATATTCTCGAGCGCCAGCGGAAGCGCCGCCTCACTCGAGGCCGTCGAAAACGCGAGGATAAAGGGCTGTCTCACGGCCTTAATAAATGGCCTGAGAGGAACCTTGGCGACCGTCAGCGCCGATCCCAGAACAAACACGACGAAGACGGCCTGCGCGAGATAGAGAGTTCCCACGAGTTTCCCTAATCCGAAGAGGACGCCAACGCCTTTCGACCCGATCGTCACCGCGATAGCCGCACCGACGCCAAATGGCGCAACGTACATCACATATTTCGTGTAGCGAAACATCACTTCGGCCACTGAACCCGCAAAGTCAATCACCGGCTGCGCCCTCGCGCCAATGGACGAACAAGCCGCCCCAAATAGGAAAAAGAAAACCACCATCTGGAGAACATCGTTCTGCGCCAGAGACTCGAAGATGTTCGCTGGCACAGCGTGCTCGAAAATCTGGCCGACGGACGCGGGTTTGGCGAGCGTCGGGAGTTTTGCCGCGCCGCCCTCGTTAAGAGGCACGCCAGCGCCCGGCTGCATGACGTTCACCATCACAAGACCAATCACCAGAGCCAAAGTAGTCGCGATTTCGAAGTACGTAAAGGCCTTCAGTGCGATCCGGCCCATTGTCTTCAGCTCTCCAGAAGCCGCGATGCCATAGACCAGAGTTCCGAACAACAGCGGACCGACGATGGATCGAATGAGACGCAGGAAGATATTGCTGATCGGGGCAAGCCCTTTTGAGAACTCGGGGAAGAAGATACCGAGCAAAATGCCGATCAGGAGTGAGATAAAGATCCAGGATGTGATAGACAGGCGTCTCAGAAACATCGATTAGCGCTCTCCCCATTTGAGTTTTTCCCGCAACACGTCAAAGAAAAGCAGTTGCGGGGGACGAACCAGTTGAATGCTGCTTGGTGATGAACGGCAGACAACTCGGTCTCCGGAAGAAAGAGGCTCACCCACCTGTCCGTCAATGGTAAGAAAAATGCCTTCAGCGGCATGATTCCGAATCTCGATAACGCTCGTATCCGGCACGATCACCGGACGGTTCGTTAGCATGTGGGGACAAATGGGTGTAATGCAGAAAGCACCCACCGAAGGAAACACCACTGGCCCTCCTGCCGAGAGCGAATAGGCCGTGGATCCGGTGGGAGTCGCTATGATCAGCCCGTCCGCCTTGTACGCGGCGACGAAATGATCATCCACGTACGTATCAAGGTCGATCATCCGCGCCAGTTCGGACTTAGTGATAACGACGTCATTCAGGGCACAGTAGCTTGCGATCACCTCCCCCTGCCGGTGAAGCTGACAGTCGGCCATGGCACGCCGCTCGATTCCGTGTTCGCCGTTGAGAACACGCTCGAGTTCGGGATACAGTTCTTCCACCTGAATCGCCGTTAAGAAACCCAGGTGGCCGAGATTGACCGCAAACAGCGGAATGTTCTTGCCCGCTATCACTCGGGCCGCCGACAGCAGTGTGCCATCGCCGCCAAGAACAATAATCAGATCCGTGCTATCCGGTAAGCACTGGCGCGGATACCATTCGTCCAACGATCCATACTGCGCCGTCTGCTCATCGCAACGATACCGGATACCATGCGCGTCGAGCCACTGTAACAATCCACAGACGATCTCAACCGCGCGTGCGATCTTCGGTTTCGAGATGATTCCGACTGTCGCAATTTCTTTCATTTTCCCCGTGGAGTTAAAGGATAGCTTACCCGAATATCCGACCTCATTTCACCGGGTCAAGATGCAAGCTGTCTGCGAGCGCGCAACAGGAACTCGCGATTCCCTTCGGCGCCCAGGATCGGGCTATCCGTTATCGAAACTTCGAAATTTGACTCCCGCAGAACTCGAGCCACTTTGTCGGAAGCGAACTGATGAGACGCGGGGTCGCGCACAATGCCGCCCTTGCCGACAAATTCGCGACCGACTTCAAACTGTGGTTTCACGAGTATGATCCAGTCTCCATCGGCTCGCAGGAAGGGCGTCAGCGCCGGAATGAGCAGAGTGACGGAGATGAAGCTCACGTCGCAAGCGATGAGGTCCACACTTTCGCCAATCTCCTCGAACTTGAGATATCGGGCGTTGCAACGCTCATGCAGCACCACGCGAGGGTCACTCCGCAAGCGCCATGCTATCTGGCCGGCTCCGGTATCGACGGCGTGAACACGTGTCGCGCCGCTCTGCAGCAGGCAGTCGGTGAAACCACCCGTGGATGTGCCAACATCCATACAAACCCTGCCCTCGACGGGCACGTGGAATTGAGCGAGAGCCGATTCCAGCTTGACTCCTGCCCGGCTCACATACTTTGCGGGCGCCTCTACTTCGACGTGAGCATCAACTGGGACAAGTTGGCCGGGCTTAACCGAGCTGCGGCCGTGCACGCGAACCTTTCCGGCAAGAATTAAAGCCTGTGCTTTCTCTCGAGACGGGGCAAAACCGCCCTCGACGAGGAGGGAGTCAAGACGTTTCTTATTTCCACTCTTAGGGTGAGGAGAACGCCCGCTCTCAGGCATCTCGGTCAACTAAGCCTGGCGAAGAACGACGAAATCGGCAATCTGCCGCAGGCGCTCGGAGCGCCTGCCTAAGCCCGAGATGGCTTCGTGCGCCGACTCACGCTCAAGCATGGCCATTTGGCGGGACTTTTCGAGACCATACACGGCTGGAAATGTAATTTTCTGCTGCTGCTCGTCTTTTCCGGCGGTCTTACCTAACTGGTCGGAGGACTGCTCGACGTCGAGAACATCGTCGATGATCTGGAATGCTAAACCAAGATGCTCGCCATACTTCGTCAGGGCGTCAAGGTCTTTTCCCGATGCCGCCGCATAGATCGCGCCGAATCGCACACTTACTTTGAGCAATGCGCCTGTCTTCGCGCGATGTATCGACTCGAGTAAGCTCGGCGTTGGCGGCTGGCGCTCTCCTTCGATGTCGTGAACTTGTCCTCCGATCATTCCACCAACTGTCCCCGCCGCCTGCGCTAGCTCCCTCACAAGCCGTATTCTGGTCTGCGCATCGACATCCAGATCACTCAGGACTTCGAAGGCGAGAGTTAATAGAGCATCACCGGCAAGAATTGCCAACGCATCGCCAAACACTTTATGACAGGTAGGCCGCCCTCGCCGGAAGTCGTCGTTATCGAGCGCGGGCAAGTCATCGTGGATCAATGAGTAAGTATGGATCAATTCGAGCGCGGCAGCCGCGTTTTCAACACCTGCAATTTGTTCCGATATTGCCGCCGCTGCGGTAATTGCCAAAATCGGTCGAATGCGCTTTCCGCCGGCGAACAGGCTGTAGCGCATCGCGCGATGGATTGAGGTGGGCTGAGAGGTCTCGGGGGGAACACATTTTTGTAAGGCTCCATCCACCACTGAAACCTGTTCGGCAAGGTAGTCGGCGAGGCTTGTCTGGGTGGTGCTCGTCATTTCGCCGAAGCATCGGGGTTGAATGTGACGGGCACAATCTCAGTCCCCTTCCTCACCAGGATTTCCACTCGCGTTTCCGCCTCCTCCAGTTGTCTCTTACACTCCTCGCTCAGTTTCATGCCGGATTCAAAGAGAGTCAGGCTTTGTTCCAAAGGAAGATCACCCTTCTCCAACTCTTTGACGATTCGCTCCAGTTCTTCCAGGCTCGCCTCAAAGCTAAGCGAACGCTCTTTTTCCTCCGGCATCGCTCTATTGTAGCGACCGGAAGCGCATCAGTACTTCTGGCCAGACGGACAGATTCGCACCGGGGTTACGAACTCTCTCGCTGTTCCCAACGAAGTGCCGCGACCGCTGCAAGACACCGGTACCGATATTCTTAGTTGTTTGGAGCATGCTTCTTCACGGGCGACCGACCTCGCCGACCGGGTACTCGACGTCGGCTGTGGAATTAAGAAATACCCCGGCGCGATCGGAGTCGATCGGAACGTCAATACCAGTGCTGACGTGATCGCCGATCTCGATCATTTCCCTTTTCCGTTCAAAGACTCCTCATTTCGATCTATCCGTGCCATTCACCTCATTGAGCACGTCTCGGACGTTATTCGGACGATC
>JBJMGJ010000478.1:0-7545 GCA_045807965.1 Bryobacteraceae bacterium
CAGCGTGCCGCCATCGCCAGCCAGTTCGCGGATCGGAATTGTGACGTCATAGCCGCTGTGGAACCGAAGATCGAATCCGAGTTCCGCTTTGCGACCGCTTACCGTACAAGGTAGACCTTTCCGGAACTCAGGCGACTCAAACACGGCGGCGTCTCCGGGCAGTAATGTGATCGGCTCGCCCGGCTGCAACGGCTTCAACATCATCTGGCCGAGGCCCGAAATTGCTGTGGAAAGAAGCGCAATGAAGAAGAACAACGGGAAGTCTTGAATCAGATTCAGGGGCCGCCGAGCGGTCCTACTGCCAGCCGAAGACGTCGGATGTTTGCCGGGAGGCGCCGTCTCCGGTCCTTTCACCGTCGGGCATCGTGGTTTATCAACTGCAAGTTGGACTACCTGTCTCTTCGGCATCACCCGGCGCACCTCAACGCCGTGTTATCGACGATGAGGTCACCGGCGCAGTGACGCAATCCGCGCCTCGAGATCTCGGTTCGCCGGGGCCTCTTTATGTGCAGAACGGAGATACATCTCTAATTCCCGCGCCGCGTCTTCGCGCCGGCCAATTTTAACTAGCAAATTTGATAGAGCTAGGCGCGCTTCGGGAACCTGAGGAGCAGCGCGCTCCAGATTCGTACGCGCTTCCGCCTCATCTCCGCCGTCGGCGATTAGACTCAACGCAAGCAGGAACCGAATGTGTACAAGACTCGGATTCATGTCCAACGCCCGGCGTGCTGCGGGGCACACTTCGCGATAGCGCCCCTGCGTATACAAAGCGATGCACAGATTAGCAACGGCTTCATTGTGATTTGGCGTTAGATCGATCGCTTTTTGAAATTCCGGAATCGCCTGATCTGTACGGCCACACTTCCCAATTACAACGCCGAGATCATTATGCGCGTCGGCGAATTGCGAATCGATATTCAATGCGTTCTCAAGATATTTCCTCGCAACCTGATAATCGCCTTTATCCAAGGCCACCCTACCTCTTCTCTGCTCCTTCAATGCCCTGCCCGAAATTTTGTGCTCGAGCTGCTTTAGAGACACTGTCATCGCGGTTCCGTTGTCATTCCGCTGCTCAGGACGCTTGTTGCTGCACCATCCATTGTGATGATGGAGAGGTTGCCCGAAATTGTGCCATTCCTCTGCCAACTCCTCAAAAAGAGGATCTTCGGTTCCAATTACTCGCCGGTCGTCCCGCTGAGCAACGGCCGCAACGGACAGGAACGAGATCAATCCTAGTAGCGAAATGAGAGGCTTCATTCTGATCCCTCCGTGTCCTGCTCGGGAACCGAATTATCACGGCTTCCGCCGTGTACTTAAACTGCTGGTTTGGGTGATGAAGATGTGAGAAGTCGGATTCATTTATTAGTTCAATACGGTTGTTTCGACGTGCCGCTTTCGGATGCTGAAATCAGTTGTGGCACGTCTCGCGCGTGCTCGCCAAAGCTGCTCTGCTGAGTTCGATCCTCGGTGAGTGAACGATGTCCTGTAGTGTCGAGAGGCCGCGGACGCATCCGTCCTTTAAGGCTATGGCTATTGAGACTTGGATCGTTCTGAAATTCGACAGGGAGACGACATCAGACCCAAAATACTCAAGAGCTAATGTTCCATTTGAGCTGCAGCCAGGAGCTGGAGGTTCAGTTAGCTCACGCAAGAGGGAACGCATGTTATAGCTCAACCACTTGCTCGTGTGTTTACTCTGGCAGCACGAAACGTAGTGCACCTCGATACTGCCTTGTTTGCGTCGTCGGGGCGAGCGTGAGGTGCGTCCTATTGCCTCCATGCATGACGACACATTTGTCGCCATGCACCTCATAGATCGTCGGCAGTCCACCCGGCTCTGCGGGATGTTCACTCGACTTACAACTTTCTCCCCGGCTTGCGAATCGGTTCGTCACTCGGAAGACTTGCTGGCCGGATGGCACGGCCGCAGTTGGTACTGAGTTACTGGCCAGCCGGCAGCAATCCTTAATCAGTGCAAGGCAGGGTTGTAACTGTTGGCGACCACATGTGGACTACGCACCGCCAAAGGCGTTCGGTCCGACTCGAGGACCGCACAGAACAATCGATCTGAAGGTTCACAACCGTTCACCGCCGAAAAATAAAGCCGAAAAGCCTGCAATCGCATCCGTCACTGCGAAATACCGTGTATGGCAACGAAGCAGCAAAACCGGAGATCGAGGAAAGTGAGCCGGTGTCCGTGATGTGATCGCCGACTGGCCCGGCGGAGCGCAGGGCGACCGGACAGCGGCCGGACGGATTGTTGGAGCAACGATTGGCCCAGCCTAGCGAACCCTCATGCCCGCGGGATATCGGTACGAGCTCAGGAGGAGACGTAACTCATGAACGGTGGATCGAAGGGCTCAACCTATAGATCTCTGCTTGCGATAGTGTGCACGCTCAGTGTTATACCAGGCGACACACTCGCGTATACCCCGCTGCAATCCTCGGCACAGAAACCACCGGCTCAGGCGGCGGCGAAGATCCCTGCCGACCAGATGGAATCTCTGGTAGCACCGCTTGCCCTCTATCCCGACCCGTTGCTCGCCCAAATCCTGGCCGCATCGACGTATCCTCTCGAAATCATCCTGCTCCAGCAATGGGTGGAGAAAAACAAGAATTTGAAAGACAAAGAGCTCGCCGATGCCGTGGCGAAACAACCTTGGGATCCAAGCGTCCAGGCTCTTGCTGCTCTGCCACAAGTGATAAAGCTGCTGGGAGACAACATCCAATGGACCACCGATCTGGGCAATGCCTTCCTGGCCCAGCAAAGTGACGTAATGGACGCTGTCCAGCGAATGCGCAAAAAAGCCCAGGAGAAAGGCAATCTAAAATCCACCGAGCAGCAGACGGTGGAGACCAAAGTCATCGAAAACAAGACCGTGATAGTAGTCCAACCGTCCAATCCGCAGGTAGTCTACGTACCTTCCTATGATCCCGTCGTGGTGTACGGCGCGGCGTACTATCCGTATCCTCCGATTTACTATCCGCCGGTGGGCTATTACGCCGCTGGCATGGCCATTTCCTTCGGCGTTGGCATGATGATGGGTGCCTTCTGGGGCGGCGGCTATGGCTGGGGTTGCGGGTGGGGAGGGAATACCGTCAACATCAACAACAACAACAATTTCAATCGGAATACGAACGTCGGCGCCGGAAACCGTAATAACAGCGGAAACCGAGCCTCCCAACTTCCCGCGGGAGGCCGCGGTGGTGCTGGTGGGGTAGGCGGTGTCGGTGGCGTGGGCAGTGTCGGTGGAGTCGGCGGTGTCGGAGGAGTGGGCAGTGTCGGTGGAGTGGGCAGTGTCGGTGGAGCTGGTGGCGTCGGTGGAGTGGGCAGTGCCGGTGGAGCTGGTGGCGTCGGTGGAGTGGGCAGTGCCGGTGGAGCTGGTGGCGTCGGCGGAGCAGGTGGTGTGGGCGGTGTTGGCGGCGGCCAAAGCAACTGGACGCATAACCCGGCACATCGCGGCGGCACACCCTATAAAGACCGCGCTACGGCCGACCGGTTCGGCGGCAATGCGCGGGGCGATTCGCTATCACAGCGCCAAGCCGGTGCCCGTCAACGGATATCTCAGGGAGGCGGAAATCTGGCTAGCAACCGTGTTTCAGGCGGCGGATTGGGTAATCGGGGCAGTGGACTGGGTGACCGCGGCGGAGGCGGTGGTCTCGGGAGCCGCACGGGTGGTTCTGGTCTGGGCGGCGGAGGCGGCGTGGGCGGAGGCGGCGGCGATCGCATTGGAAGTCGGGATCTCTCGCGTAGCGGCGGCGGGAACCGGGATGCCTTCGGAGGGGGTTCCCGTGGATACAGCGGATCAAATGCGCGGAGCAGCAGCAGCCGCGGTTCATCCAGTTTTGGATCGAGTGGAGCGAGCCGTGGTGGGGGCGGGGCCAGCCGTGGCGGTGGCGGCGGCGGTCGACGGCGATAAGCCAACCCGATCGCAATCAAGAAGAACATTGGAGGAATCCCGACATGAGATCACGATCCGCGAACAGCCATTTATCTGCACGTCTTGGGCTTCTATTTGCATTGACATGCACTTTCCTCTACGTGTCGCCGTTATTCGCAGCGCAGGAGTCCGCGCCGAAACCAGTTGCGCCTGTCAGCACTGCTCCGGCAGGGGCCCGGCTCTTTGACACTCCGCAGCAAGCAGCAGATACGCTAGTCGACGCAGCCGAGAAGTTCGATGTGGCTGCGATGACGCGGATCTTCGGTCCGGATGGAGACGACATTGTATTCAGCGGCGAATTCGCCCAAGACCGTAAACACGCCGCTGACTTCGCCGCGGAGGCACGCAAGCAGAAAAGCATTTCCGTGGACCCACGGAACGCCCGGCGAGCCTTCCTCCTGATTGGCGAGGCGGACTGGCCCTTCCCGGTACCGCTGGTAAAGACGGGCGAGAAATGGTCTTTTGACGGCAAAGTAGGCCGGCAGGAACTCCTCTTTCGCCGTATCGGGGCGAACGAACTGGACGCCATTGAGGTCTGCCATGGGTACGTAGAAGCGCAGGAGGATTATGCCACTCGCAGACGCGCTCTCTACGACGTGAGCCAGTACGCCCAGCGCATCATCAGCACTCCTGGCAAGCAGGATGGTCTGGCTTGGCAAAATGCCGACGGTACGTGGGGCGGTCCCGTGGGTGAAAACATTGCCAAAGCCATCGAACAGGGCTACACCAGCAGCTCAGAGCCTTACCACGGCTATTTCTTCAAAATTCTAAAGGGGCAAGGACCGGCGGCGCCGCTTGGCCAGATGAACTTTCTCGTGAAGGGTGTGATGATCGGCGGCTTTGCCCTAATCGCCGCGCCGGCCGAGTATGGCGTGACCGGCGTGCGGACTTTCATTGTAAGTCACGACGGCGTTGTGTACGAGAAGGACTTGGGGCCGAACACAATCGATGAGTTCAAGAAAATGGAACTCTTCAACCCGGATAAGTCCTGGATCCCGGTCCCGGAGAGCGAACAATAGAGATTCGTTCTGCTGATAGTCTCCGGTCAACAGTGTTATAACCGGCGACTTCTTCAAAGCCCCGTACCACAGTGAAGGAACGCACGTCGGTGGAGATGAAAAGACTCGCCGCTCAAAGCGTTTCATCTCATATAGTGTGGGCGGCTAGTCGATCCAAGTCGGTCCGCGGAACCCGCCACATTTGAACCAGTTTCTTGAACACAGTAAAGTTAGCGCGGGTAGTCGTACGTTACAAGGCGAGGCTGATGAATCGCTGAAGTCGGTCCCCCAAAGGGTGCCTGTGCGTTCCGCTATTGTGTACCACGTTGACGTTGGCCCGTTCTCTACCGCTTCCGACAACGCCATACACAACGATGCGGAAGCGTTTCCGAGCTTCAGAAGATTCTCCCAATATCGGGTGTATCGTCGGCGCGGGCCCATCGCCGCGCTGGAAGGATGCCGACCCGCTATAGCAGTTCTCAAGCGAGCCAAGGCAAAGGACGCCACTTTGTAAAGGTGAAAAGTCAGTCGTTCTATGTGAAAGGCGAGCGAGCGCGAGGTGATTGTGGCGCATCAAGATCCCTGGCCGCACTACCGTTATAAATCCTCTTGGGTGCGGCCTGAAACATTCCCTGCTTTCCTGAATTTGAAACTATCTAGTGTTGTTGTTCCTGGACCAGAGGAATTTGGGATGCCAATTGCAGATCGATGAGCCCGGTAAGGCGACGATCGATTTGAAAGAAGCTAGCGGCCTTCGCGCCAGGCAATACTCCATTGACCTTCGGCACATACTTAATCCGGAGCTGTGCGATAGCTTCGTCCAGCGCCAGCGAGCGATTCACCAGACTCAGCGCCTGAGCGTCGGTCAAAGATCCGAACTTTCCTGCGTATTCTTTAATCAACGCATATTTCTGATCGCCGATCTTGGTCATTTCCGCGGCATACTGGTCGTATACGGGCCAGAACTTCGTCGCTTCTGGATCGGTCAATGTCAAATTTGCCGCGACCAACTGTTTCTTGTTCGACCGGATATCCTGACGCAACAACTGTACATCCTGGTCCGTGGCCGTTTGGGAATCTTTGCCCGCCGCTTGAGCTTGCGCTGAAGGGACAGCCAAGCCGCAAACTGCAGTAATAACGAGCAAGGCGATTGTTTTTTCTTTCATTCCGATTCTCCTTCACTTCTGTCACTGATTCGAGTAATAGCGTTCCTAGAATGGCCGCTCGCGAATGAATAACATCGTTGGTCAAACGCGAACGATGTTACCAGTCGAGCCTCAAACCGACGGCGCTTAAGTACACCCGTCGTTTCCGCGCTGCCACGGTGGAGGAGTGACTCACATCCCGGAGCGGCCCTGTAAGGTAAGTGATCTACGCTGCAGCCACTCTTTCCTTAATCCGTTCACGAATGAGTCGCCGAGTCCGTTCTTCCAGAGCAAGCTTGTCGGCGAGACAGGTTTCGAGCAGAACGCCAACGGCGTAGAGGATTCAACCCCGAGGACGTCGGTTCAGGGTGGCTGGACATAATAATCGGTTTTGGCAAAATCCTAACATTCCTTGCCCGCGACCAGAGAGCAACGGCTTCCTACACTCCAATCAAAAGCGGTGTCTCAGGCCCCCAGCGGTGTCACCCCGTAACATCGCGCGAGATCGTTCACGTTCGCCCGCAGGGCAGCCCAGAAGCGCTCCGGTTGAGTCCCGTAGTTCCCCTTGACCATTACCTGGTTCACTCTTCGCGCGTCATCCATCACCTGCTCCAGTTGGACTCTTGTTTCCATGTAATTCGAGGTCGGATCGAACTTGCGTCGCAGTCGATTGGTCGAGCGATTCATATCGCCCAAAGCTTCGTCCAAGTCATCTTTCGTTTGCCGTGCTCGCTGCTGGCGTGACTCGGATGTCGATGAACTCGCACGACCTCGCCTGGTAGCTCCGCTGCTCTGAGCAGATTGAGCGTTATCACGGGCATTGTCACCGCGTGTTTCCAGGTACTTTCGAAATTCGTCTACACCGTCCTCCACTTTGCGAATTCGGTCTGCAACCTGCGCCTTTGTAAAAGACCCTACTTGAGCAGTGGCTATTCCTACGAGGACCACCAAAATCGTCGGGACCACAACGAAGCACTGGGGTCCAATCAACAGACGAGCCCTACGCCTCTTTTTGTCGCTGTTCATAAGTTTCACCTCGCCCGGGGGCCGATGTGATGCTTTAGATGTTTCTGTCCGTTTCCGGTTTTCTTTTTTTGAGCGTGCCTCCTCGGAGGTCGTACCAAGGATCGTTCGAAAACCGACCCCTGTTCACCGGCAGCGCGGAAGGGCTGCCAACTTATGAAATCGGCCGGGTCGATTCATTTGCCCGCAGACGCCGAGTCCACGTATTTGATGAGCAGCACTTCATTGCCAAACTCGCCATAGATCAGTTCGTCCACAGTGCCGGCCGCCAGAAGAAGACCGTATCCGCCGGCCCGCAGGCCCTTTTCTTCGCGCTGCGAAAAGTGGGCGATAGGATCATGGTCCGGATCTCCAGAAGCGGCGTGCGGAATCTCTTCACGGCGGAAACCGGCTCCCGGGTCGCGTACGTAGAAGACCAGTGCTCTTTCAGTACGAACG
>JBJMGJ010000479.1:0-9883 GCA_045807965.1 Bryobacteraceae bacterium
CGGTTTGAGCTATGACGCCTCGATTTACGGACTTGGGATCTCCGTGCCTCACCAGGTTCCTGCCGACCGGGAACTTACGGTCTTCGTAAAGGGCGTAGAGGTCTGCGGTGGCGCTGTGCTGAAGCACGCACGGCCCTGCGAATCCGGCTTCAGAATCGGCTTGTATTTCCGGTTAACGCTCCTTATACAGAATATTCCGGGGCTGGATGAACTCCTCGATCAGCCATCTGCGATCGACGCTGGAACGCATGCCCGGTTGCTGCCCTCCCTCATCAGCCGCTTTGGTGTGAGGATCTGGCGGGCTGCAATCAAAAGGACAGGCGGCTCATTGTCTCCGGCGAGCACCGGGATCGAGCGGCCGCATACCGAAGTGAAGCGCACCTCGGCCTGAAAGAGCATTCGCAACCGCCGGGCCGGGTCTGCATCAAAAACTCTAGGTGCTTCTTAACCCGCATAGCATTTGTCTGGTTCTGCTGGCCTGCGTCGCCACGGCCTCCTCATGTTCCACGCGAGAGACGCGGGGAATTGCAGATGACCGTAGCAATTATCAGAAGTTCATCCCCATGAGGGCGGATCCGAGCCGGGACGGCCTAAAACCTGTTAAGCCATACTTCCGTACTTCGGACCGCGCAGGAGTGCTTCGAGCCATTGAGCGGGCCTGTAACGGCGGACGCCGGGGCAGTTCGGTGTACGACGAAAAAACCGGTGCCGGCTACTACGTTAATTGCAATCCGCGGAATCGGCAGCTTCTCAACGGGTACGTCTCACTAAACCCTTCGGTCCGGCCGCATTCCCGCTAATGTTCGAGGGGGCTCGAATCCTGGTTCGCACTTGAGTCGCTCTTACGCAGATAATTGTAGCCTGAGCTTGTAGCCTGGCATCCAACGTTTAGAAGTCAGGAAAATGACCAACGTAAACCAAGAAACTTCCGTTCTTCCCGTTCTACCCCTGAAGAACACAATCCTCTTTCCTGGGTTGCTGTTACCGCTCTCGGTAGGGCGCGAAAGTTCGGTTAAGGCTGTAGAAGCAGCGCTGAAAACGGAGGCGAAGGAAATTCTCCTCGTCGGGCAGCGCGATCCGCAGTTGGAGTCTCCGGAACAAGACGATCTCTATACGATCGGAACGAAAGCAGTGATCCGGAAATCATCGCGCCCGGGCGACGGTGTCTTAGAAATCTTAGTCCTGGGCGTCGAGCGGGTCGTCGTGGTCAAGCTCGAGTCCACGACGCCGCACCTCTCGGCAAAGTTCCGCATTCTGGAAGTGCCGCAGGACAACGGATCCGAAGTAGAAGCTCTTTCCGGGGCTTTGCTGGAACTGGCGGCCAAGGCGATCTCGCTGGCGCAACCTCAGTCGGCAAATGAGCTGACACGAATGCTGTCCACAAACAGCGACCCGCTCCAGCTTGCTTACCTGTTGGCGAGCATCTTCAGTCTCGACATGGCGAAGGAGCAGAAGCTGCTCGAGGCGGAGACTCGGGTGGACGCGCTCCGGCTGATCCATTCCTACCTGTCCCACGAACTGCAGGTTCTGGAGATCCGGCAGAAGATCGCGTCCACAGCGCGGGACGAAATGTCGAAGGAGCAGCGTGAATATCACCTGCGCCAGCAGTTGCGCGCCATTCAGCAGGAACTCGGCGAAAAAGACGCGGATAAGGCTGAAATTGAGCTGATCCGCGAGCGCTATTCCAAGCTGAATCTGCCTGAAGAAGCAAAGAAGGAATTCGAGCGTGAACTCGGACGCCTGGAGCGGCTTCCCGCTGGCGCACCCGACTTCCACGTCACCCGAACATACCTCGAGTTTGTTCTCGACCTTCCCTGGAATACGCAGACGGAAGACAACCTGGATCTTGCGCACGCGCGCCACGTTCTCGATGACGACCACTTCGGCCTCAAAGAGATCAAGGAGCGCATTCTGGAACACCTGAGCGTTCTAAAGAGGAATCCGGATGCGAAGGCTCCCATTCTGTGCCTCGTCGGACCTCCGGGTGTCGGTAAAACGTCGCTCGGCCAATCAGTGGCGCGCGCGCTGGGACGTAAGTTCGAGCGCTTCAGCCTGGGCGGTTTGCACGATGAGGCGGAGTTGCGCGGTCACCGGCGTACGTATATCGGCGCTATGGCGGGGCGCCTTCTGCAGGCAATGCGGCGGGCCGGTGCCTCAAACCCGGTGCTGTTGCTTGACGAAATCGACAAGCTCGGCCGTGACTTCCGCGGGGATCCATCCGCTGCTCTCTTAGAGGTGCTGGATCCTGAACAGAACAAGACGTTCCGGGATAACTACCTGGATATGGCTTTCGATCTTTCGAAGGTTCTGTTCATTACGACCGCCAACTCGCTCGATACGATTCCGCAACCGCTGCTTGACCGTATGGAAATCCTGCGGCTCTCGGGTTACAGCGAGGAAGAGAAGACTCAGATTGCGCGGCGTTATCTGATTCCGAAGCAGCTGAAAGCGACGGGTCTGACGGATGAACAGATCGAGTTCACCGACGAGGGCCTGCGAGTCATTATCAGCGGCTATACCCGCGAGGCCGGCCTGCGTCGCCTGGAGCGCGCGATTGCGCGAGTGACGCGCAAAGTAACGCTTCAGATCGCAGAAGGCCAGGCGGAACGCGTACAAGTAGTGCCCGACGGTTTGGGCGACCTCCTGGGACCCGAAATCTTCCTGCCCGAACAGATGAGGAAGACCGTTCCTCCCGGCGTTGTCACCGGCTTGGCATGGACTGAAACGGGCGGCGATGTGCTCTACATCGAGAGCCTGTTGCTGCCGGAAGGCAAGGGTCTGACCATGACCGGACAACTCGGCGACGTGATGCAGGAATCGGCGAAAATCGCACAGAGTTACATCTGGGCGCATGCGGCGGACCTGGGTGTCGATCCGGACAAGATCAAGAACAACGGCGTTCATATTCACGTGCCGGCGGGCGCGATCCCGAAGGACGGCCCTTCGGCCGGCGTCACGATGACATCGGCTCTGGCGTCGCTATATACCGGGCTGCCGGCTCGGAGCGACGTCGCCATGACAGGCGAGGTCACGTTGGCGGGCTTAGTCTTGCCGATTGGCGGAGTGAAGGAGAAAGTCCTCGCGGCCCGGAGATCTGGTATTCGCCGCGTCGTCCTCCCGCAAGCGAATAAGAAGGATCTGCGCGATCTTCCCGATCACGTTCGGCAGGAGATGCAGTTCCACTTCGTGGATAGGGTGGAAGAAGTACTTTCACTCGTGATCCCGAACATCAACGTGCGATGTCTGGCACTCGCAAGCTAAGCACTCAGTTTGTCATTGAGGGGCGGCAGCCCGGACGGTCTAACAAACCGCTCGAGCAGCCGCCTTTTTTTGTACAAAAATGTACAATCGTGTACATGGCGCTTCACATCAATGATCCCGAGGTCACGGACCTGATGAATCGATATGTGAAAGCGACGGGCATGTCAAAGACAGAGGCCCTTCGGCGGCTCCTTCGGACGGCGGTTCAACAGGAAGAAGGGGCAGACAAAAAGGCGCGATTCGGCGCGGTAGCCAGACAAATTATTGAAAAGAATAGAAAGCTGAATTTAAAACCGTTCACAAAGGAAGAAGTTGACGAGATCTTCGAATGACGGTTGTGGATGCCTCGGTGCTGGTCGCCATTTTACAGTCTGAACCGGAGGCTCTTCACTTTACCCGATTTCTCGAGACTAACGAGGTTTGTATCCCGGCGCGCGTGCTAGTTGAGGCTGGTATTTTGGCATTCCGAAGGGGACTTGGGCGCGACCTGGGACGGCTGCTCGCCGATTTAGAGGCGGATGTTATTGCGTTGGATGGTTCGATTGCATCAGCGGCGACTGATGCATTTCGCCGGTACGGAAAAGGTCGGCACAAGGCTGCTCTCAATTTCGGTGATTGCCTGGTATACGCAACAGCAAAACGTTTGAATCTGCCCTTGCTGTACAAGGGGCAAGATTTCATACACACGGACATCAAGTCAGCACGGTCCGTATCCCACTAAGCCTTGAGTCTCGATTACTCCAAACGATAATTCGGCGCTTCTTTCGTGATGATCACATCGTGCACGTGGCTCTCACGCAGACCGGCAAAGGTGACTCTCAGGAATTTCGCGCGCTCCTGTAGTTCCGGAATCGTGGGGCAGCCACAATAGCCCATGCCAGAACGAAGACCGCCGACCAGTTGATAGACCAAATCAGCGAGCGGCCCTTTGTAGGGAACGCGTCCTTCGATACCTTCGGGAACGAGCTTGCCGTTGGAGGCCTGTCCGTAGCGATCGGCATTCCCGGGCATTGCGCCCAGCGAGCCCATGCCGCGATAACTCTTGAACGTTCGCCCCTGGTAGAGAATGGTCTCCCCCGGGCTCTCATCCGTGCCGGCAAGCAAACTGCCGATCATCACGGAATCAGCGCCGGCGGCGATCGCCTTCGTGATATCTCCGGAGTACTTGATTCCACCATCAGAAATGAGCGGAACTCCCGCTTCCCGGGTGGCTTTGGAGCATTCGGCGATGGCAGTAATTTGCGGGACCCCGGCTCCGCTCACCACTCGAGTGGTACAGATGGATCCCGGTCCGATGCCGACCTTGACTCCATCCGCGCCAAGCCTGATGAGGTCGCGTGCGCCTTCGTAGGACCCGACATTGCCCGCCAGGAGCTGAACCTCGGGAAACCGGCTCTTCACGGTTTTGATCGCGTCCATCACCCGCTGGCTGTGTCCGTGAGCCGAATCGATCGCGATCAAATCGACTTTCATGCGTACCAGCTCTGTTGCACGCTCGAGAAAGTCGCCGCCTGAGCCAATGGCCGCAGCCACTCGCAAGCGTCCCTGGGGGTCTTTCGCGGCATTCGGGTACTTCAATTTCTTCTGAATATCTTTGACCGTGATGAGGCCTTTGAGCACGAAATGCTCGTCGACCACCAGTAGTTTCTCTACCCGGTGCTTGTGCAGAATCTTTTGCGCTTCCTCGAGGGTTGTACCCACCGGAACGGTGATGAGTTCGTCCTTTGTCATTACTTCGGAGATCGGAAGGTCGTAGCGCGTTTCGAATCGTAGATCACGATTGGTCAGAATTCCAACCAGCTTGCCGTGGCTAGTAACCGGGATACCGGAAATCCGGTAGCGCCGCATAACCTCTAATGCTTCCGAGATTTTCCGTTCGGGTTCGATGGTTACCGGGTCAACAATCATGCCGCTTTCACTGCGCTTGACCCGGTCTACTTCTTCGGCTTGGCGGTCAATGGGCATGTTGCGGTGAATAATGCCGATTCCGCCCTGTTGGGCGAGGGCAATCGCCATGTGAGACTCGGTCACAGTGTCCATGGCGGCGCTAATGATCGGGATTTGCAGCTCGATTTGAGCCGTCAGTTTCGTTCTGGTTTCCGCCTCGGACGGTGCAATCGAGCTGTGTGCCGGTTGCAAAAGCACGTCATCGAAGGTAAGACCTTCTTGGATTGCAGGGGGAATCATGCGGGTTAATCCCATCCTAACAAGCGCTCCGAAGCGGCCGATTTCTCTAATCTTTTTAGGCAGTTAAGAAGCTTTTGCAGGGATATACTGAAGTGGTTTGAGGCAGATTGGACGCTATTATGTCGTCGAGCAGCTAGGAGCCGGAGCTATGGGCACGGTCTACCGTGCTCTCGACCCGACGATCGGCCGGACGGTCGCGATCAAAGCAATTCGCCTCACCGACTTCGCCGATCCCGCAGAACGGGAACGTGTTCGCGATCGGCTTCTGCAAGAGGCGCGGGCCGCGGGTCTACTGTCCCACCCGAACATCATCACCATCTACGACGTGCTCGAAGAGGAAAGTAGCGCTTTCATTGTGATGGAGTTCGTGGAAGGGCCTTCCCTGGGAGACATGTTGAGAGGCGGCCAACTTCCAGACAGCAATCGACTGCTTCGGTACTTCGGACAAATTGCAGACGCGCTGGATTATGCCCACCGCAAAGGTGTGATTCATCGCGACATCAAATCCGCAAACATTCTGATCTCGTCGGAACACGACCATTCGGGGCTCGCCAAGATCTCGGATTTCGGCATTTCCAAATTCATTTCGCAAGACACTACCCATAGCGGGACGATGATTGGCACTCCAAGCTACATGGCTCCGGAGCAGATCCAGGGTCTTCCCGCCGATGGTCGGTCGGACCAGTTTTCGTTTGCAGTTGTCGTTTACGAGATGCTGACCGGTACGAAGCCATTCCGTGGCGAAAGCCTCGCGACGCTGTTCTACCAGGTCTGCAAACAGGAGGCGCCACCTCCTCACGAACTGAACCCGTCTCTCCCGGCTCCAGTTGACGAAGTCATCGCTCGTGGACTCGCGAAGGATTCCGCTGGGCGTTTCCCATCCTGCTCCGACTTTGTCTCTGCTTTGAGCAAGGCTTTGAACTCGTCCAATATGTGGCACGCGGCGACTGAGGGCGAACGTGAGACGCAAACCATGGTCACACTCGCCGCGGTGGCTGGGGCGAGTGATGCGCCAGTATTTGGACCGCCTCTGGAGGAGGAACACGAACGCCAGCCGCCAGATCTGAGTCAGTCTGTGCCGGCCATCATTGTTGAACGTCCGCCCGAAACTGATCTTCCGCCTCTACCACGGCGAACACGTCGTCAGGACGGAACCGACGACGCCGAGGATGACCGCGAGTCGAGCCCTTGGCATATGCAGCGCAGGGTGTTGCTGGTCTTTGTGGGCTCAGCGATTGCCGCGGTGCTCGTCTTCCTGATCGCCAGAGTTTTTACACGTGAACCGTCGGCCCCGGTTGTCACAAAGTCCACAGGGCAGAATGCTCCACCAAGTCTACGGCCTAGTGAATCTGTTCGCGGCCGTGGCATGCAGCCCGGCTCGCGCGCGACTTCCAATCGAAGCGCGGCTCCAGCAAATCCAGGCGGTTCCTCTGCCGGCGGTTCCATGGCGCCCGCAGTTACATCTACATCGGAAGTCACGATCGTCACCCAGCCCCCTGGGGCGAATGTGGTCGTTGATAATCGCGCGGAGGGCGCGTGCCATTCTCCGTGCACGAGTCTTCTACCTCCGGGCCGTCATACGCTAACGGCCGACTTGAAAGGATTCGATACCGCCCGGCGTATTTTTACTGTCCCGGAGGAAAAGCAGTTGAGCGTGACTATGTCGCCGAGTAGGGGCGTCCTGCTGGTGCTCACGGAGCCGGCTGGATCAATGGTGACCGTTGACGGCAAACAGTATGGCGTCACACCGCTCAATCTTCGATTACCCATCGGAACGCACCAGCTTGTGGTCACGAACGGCGCAGGCAGACACGAGGAAAATGTGGAGATCGAAAACGATCAGATCACAACGCGCAGTTTTCGGTGGCAGTAGCGGTTCACTAAGTAAGCGTCAGGTCGCGGTGGGCGGGATAGCCCGGAATCGACGTTGCCAATAGGACCGCTTGCCGCACTGCTCGCGCGAGCGCTTCCGCCCCAAGAGCGCCGACGCGTGAGACATCTGCTTTCGAGGCAAGCCCGCCGGTGGCGGCAGCGAAGACGGTATCACCATCCATACCCGTGTGCACCGGAGAGATGGAACGAGCCAGTCCGTCGTGTCCCATCTGCGCTACTTTGTTGATTTCGTTTTTGGTCAGAGTGGCGTTGGTAGCGACAAGGCCGATTGTAGTGTTCGAGCCTGTCCCGCCGTGGGATGCGGCGCCGTTTATCAGGTTGGCCATGGTGTTACGAAGCGATTTCCCGTCCGCCGTACGCGCCCCCGCGAGCAGCTTCCCTGATTGGTGGTCGAGGACATCTCCAACGGCATTCACGGCGACAATGGCAGCCACGATCAAGCCGGAATCGGCGAGTTTGACGCTTGCGGTTCCTAAACCAGATTTCATGGCAAAGCCAGTCCCGAACATCTTTCCGACTGTGGCGCCCGCCCCCGCGCCCACGTTCCCCTGTTCCACTTTCTCCGAAGCGTTTTTGCACGCGGCGTAGCCCGAGTCCGCATCAGGTCTGATCTTGCCGTCCCCGATATTCAGGTCGAAGAGGATCGCGGCGGGTACGATCGGCACCGTGTAACGACCGACTCGAAAGCCCTTCTCGTGTTCTTCGAGAAAGCGCATCACACCCGTGGCCGCGTCGAGTCCGAAGGCGGCTCCTCCTGAGAGCAAAATCGCGTTGATCTGCTGAACAGTGTTGAGAGGATGAAGAAGATCCGTTTCGCGGGTCCCCGGAGCAGATCCCCGCACATCCACGCCGCCCACAGCCCCGTTCTCGAAGAGCACAACAGTACACCCGGTAGGCCGTCGGGAATCTGTAAAGTGTCCCACTCGTACGCCTGCGATTTGTGTGATGCTGCCTGCGTCCGCCACAATTCCGCCTAGACTTGGGCCAGCAGTCGCGACCGCAACCGTCTGGAGGAAGTTACGGCGCGCTGATCTGCTACTCTCGTCGTTCTGCGCCGCCATCTCTCTTCGATGATAGGCGTTTTAAGTTTCGGATGCGTTATCACCCTCTTCGATGGATTGCGTTCGGCGTGTTTGTCCTCTCGTCCACGCTCAATTATGTCGACCGGTTCCTGCTCAATCAACTGGGCCCGCTCATCATCTCTGAGTTGGGCATGAACAAGATCACCTTCGGCTGGGTTCTATCCGCCGCATCGATTGTGTATGCTGCCGCCTCGTTACTTGCCGGTTGGATGCTCGACGGCTTGGGAGTGAACCGGGCCATCTCGATTGCTGTCGGATGGTGGTCAATTGCCGGGATCGGCACAGGCTTGGTGAGATCCATTCCCGGGTTGTTTCTTTGTCGGTCCGCTCTTGCCGCCGGTGAATCGGCTGGTGTTCCGTCAGTGGGAAAGGTAAACGGCCTCTATCTAAAACCGAGCGAACATGCCTTAGGCGCAGCTGTAAACCAGATCGGCTTAAGCATTGGACTGGCACTGGCCCCTATCTGGACCGCCATGGCCATGACCTACTCATGGCGCAGGCCCTTTGTCGTTACCGGGTTTTTAAGCCTGTTCTGGATCCCCGTTTGGCTGATCGTCAATCGTTTTATTCCCCCTCGGAGCGACAATGTCGCGACTGTACGGGGACAACGTTCATCCTTTCGGCTTTTACGCGACCCAGCGCTGTTGCGGCTCGTATTGGCCAATGTCCTCTGGATGGGCGGTTACTCTCTCTGGTCGAATTGGATGACTTTCTATCTAATGGGGGTGTACGGCGTGGATCTGCGAACCGCCAACAACTATAGTTGGATCCCACCGCTTGTCTCTAACTTCGGCGGGTTCTTCGGAGGATGGCTGTCTCTGTACTGGATTGGAAAGACCGTCGCACCTGTCTCGGCGCGTAGGCGCGCCGTTTGGGTAAGCGCGCTTGCGTCTCTAGTGGCTTTGCTGTTGCCTTTCGCGCCGAATATCAGGTGGGCAACCGTGTTGATTTCAGCGAACTTCTTCTTCTTGCTGTCGGGAAGCGTCAATATCTACGCCCTGCCGATCGATTTGTTTGGGGCTGCCCAAGCCGGTTTCGCCATCGCGGCGCTGACCTGCGCTTATGGCATTCTCCAGACTGTCATTTCACCTCTGATCGGATATTTCGCCGAGCGCCACCTGTACAACGGGGCTGTCTGGATGACGGCAGCGCCGCTGGTGCTGAGTGCTTGGACTCTGAACGGCCTGCGCGAGCCGCGGTCAAAAGACGATCTTCGCCGCGAGTTGTAGGATACGCGGGTCTCCCGTCGCGCTACCGAGGACTGGAGTGAGGAAGCCGGAAGCCGGCACGAAGCCACTGCCGGTGAAGTTGTACTGAGTGGTTCTCAGGTTGATGATGTTGACGCGGTTCGTGATGTTGAAAGCCTCCCCGATCAACTGGAGCCTCACGCGCTCGGTTCCCAGGGCTAAGAACCTCGAAAGCCGGACGTCGTCGGTCAGGAAATTCGGCCCACGCAAAGC
>JBJMGJ010000480.1:0-6705 GCA_045807965.1 Bryobacteraceae bacterium
AAGCCAGGCCTATGCCGAACGGCAGCTGGTACACGATGCTGGTCACGTTGATGAACTTAACGTCATAGCAGGACGGTCCGCGCTCCGCTGCGAGGTTCCGAATGATCTGCGGATTCGCGAGGCCTGAATTTGGCGCCGTTTCGAGGGATTGTTCCGAGTTCCCGAGCGCCTTAGACCAGGTGAACGAGTTCAGGAAGTAAAGACCCGCCGAGAAGCGATGCTCCAGTCTGGCCGAGAGGCCGTGATAATTGCCCGTGCCGGCCGGGTCGACCCATGTGACGGCTCCGAAGCTTTGAATCGGGCGTCGTTGTTGGACTCCGAGTGTTCCGCCGGGAGCGTTCGGAAGTGCCTGATTGTAATCGCCCAGGACGGGAAGGCGCAGGCTGCGATTCCCATTGTAGGCAAGCTCGAGAATCGTGTCTTTGGCCACGTTCTGCTGGACACTGAAGAACCAACTCTGTACGTACGGCCAACGTGTATCGGCGGGGATGTAGCTGACATTTGCGTTCACCTGGTTGAAGCTCGTCGGGCTCGCGAAGTTAGCAGGGAAGCCCGCCTGGCTCATGATGAAAGCCGGGTTGCGCTGACCATTACCGAGCAGCGGGGCTTGGTTCACCGTGGCGATGTTCACCTGAGGCCCGTTGATTCCTAGCTCATCGGCGCTCCCGAGGCGATTTAGATGGACATAGCTGATCCCGTAACCCCCTCGCACGACAGTTTTGCTGTAAGGGGAATAGGCAAATCCGAACCGTGGCCCGAAGTCCTTGTAGTCCGGATTCACAAGCGTCCGGTCATACAGACGTCCGTCTTTCGCCTTCAGCATCCTCAGCGTCACGGGATCGAAGTTCGTCAGGACGTTGTCGCGCTCCCAACGCGGCGTCGCAAACTCCCAGCGCAGACCGATATTCAAGGTCAACTTCGAATTGACCCGGTAATCGTCCTGGACATAAAGAAAATACTGGTGCTGGCGATAGTTGGTGATCAGGTAATTGGCCAGTTGCACCTGACTCGGAAGGCCGAATAGAAAGTCCGCAAAGTTGTACGTATTGGCATCCGTCGGGACGGGGGTGTTCGGTGTTTGAGGATCCGGGCTCGTTGGCCTACTGAACTGGCCGGCATAGGCGTTTAATCCATAGACTGGATTGATGTCCATGACCTCCGTGCGGATAGTCGTAAATTCGAATCCGCTCTTGATCGCATGACGCCCGAGATTGATGGCATAGTTGACCTTTGGATTCCATGTGGTCGGGTTCTGAAATTGCGGATTAGTTGCCTGGCGTCCGAAACCCGAATAACCGCTGACGTTCTGCGTATTGAGACCACCGACGAAGTCTCGTGAATCAGGCACTCCGGGAATACCGTATAGCTGCTGCATTGAAGCCCCGCCCAGATAAACCGGGAACTTCCCACCCAGGATGTGAGTGAATCCGAGCCGTGCCTCCAGGATCGAGGTCGGCGTCACTGCCCACGTGTATCCCGCCGCCGCCGCTTGGTCAAGCACACGAACGTATCCGTTGCCATTACCACCCGACGGACCCGGAATGTCCGGCTGATTAAATTGGTTCTGCTTTCGCTGGCTCCAACGGAGGAAGGCCGTCATTCTGCTGTTGATCTGTCCATCGATTTTGGCGTCGTACTTATCCTGATAGTCCTTCGTCAGCAGAAGCGCCTGGTAATTGTTGGTTCGGCCCGCTAAGTTGGGAAGGGGAAGATCGCGGACCACTTGAAGGGCGAACGGGCTGAGAGCGCTCACGGGAATCTGTGTGTTGGCCGGGTATATCGCGCCCGTCAACGGGTTTGTTACGCGTTGCAGCAAAATCCCGTTGCGCTCGTTCATGCTGGGAAGCGTATCGTAATTCAACCCGCGTTGAAGGGAGCGGTACCCTTCGTAGTCGCCGAAGAAGAACAGCCGATTCTTGATAATCGGACCGCCGATCGTGACCCCGAACTGGTTACGTTGCAATGTCGGCTTCTGAAAGGTTGGAGCGCGCTGCCCGAAGATGTAGCCAATGGCATTCAGGTCCGTGTTGCGGAGGAAGTCATAGGCCGTTCCATGAAAGGTATTTGTACCCGACCGCATGACCGAGTTCACAACCGCTCCTCCCACGCGCCCATACTCTGCGCTGAAATTGCTCGTGATCACCTTGAATTCGGCGATCGCGTCCGGCGAAGGCTGAGCGACCTGGTTCGAGAACCCCTGGTTACTGGTCGAGTAGGCGTTGTTATCCAGACCGTCCAGCAGGAAGTTGTTATAGGTACTGCGCATGCCATTCGCATTGAAGGCGCCCTCGCGCGGCGTAGTAGTCTGAAGGCCGGCCCCGAGCGGAGAACGGTGGACGTTCGGAGCCAACAACGCCAGATCCGAGAAGTTCCGGCCATTGAGCGGCAACTCGACGATCTGTTGCGTGTGGATCACCTGGCCCTTCTCGCTCGAGTCCGTATCGAGCGTTTCAGCTGCGCCTTCCACATTCACCGTCTGAGATACGCCGCCTACCTGCATCTCGATATCGACTCGCTGGCGAGCATTCACATTCACAACGATGTGCTCTGCGTTGTATTTGTTGAAGCCGGCCTGTTCCGCGCTCACTGTATAACGCCCGACTCTTACGTTGAAGAAGTCGTACTGGCCACTCTGATCGGACCGGGTCTTGGACTCTATACCGGTCTCTTCGTTCTTAAGCGTGACGTCAACGTTCTGAAGAATGCTGCCGGTGTTATCACGGATGGTCCCGAGGACCTCCGCAGTTTCAAACTGGCCAAATGCGCTTGGAACCAGCAACAATAAACTGATTAAAGGCAGACAAAGCTTACCCATACACCCCCCCTCATGTCATTTTGAGACGAACTTGTTAATCTGTCATGAAAGAAATCTGACAATTGCTGGAGAACATGGTTTGGTACCGTTTCAACCCGAGAGCGGGATAAGATCATAACGGTGGCTGTCGGCACTCATTTCGCATCCGGTGTCGCTTGTGTGCAGTATCTACCCGACGGGTTCACGCGGGATAGACTGATTCAGGCGTTCCGCCTCATGTATCTCTCGCGCAGTTTGGATGATCGCGAGATCCTCCTGAAGCGCCAGAACAAAATTTTCTTCCAAATCAGTGCGGCGGGTCACGAGGCCATTCAGGTTGCCGCTGGTCTTGTGGCGCGTCCTGGGTACGACTGGGTGTTTCCGTATTATCGGGACCGAAGCCTTGCCCTCGCCCTCGGAATGACTGCTGAGGATATGTTGCTCCAGGCGGTCGGTGCTGCGCGCGATCCGAGCTCGGGCGGTCGCCAAATGCCGTCTCATTGGTCTTCTCCGTCGCTTCATATCGTGACGAGTTCCTCGCCTACCGGGACCCAGTTTCTGCATGCGGTCGGGTGTGCGCAAGCATCACGTTATCAGCCGCACCCTCGTCCGGACGAGATGACTCTGGTCAGTGCCGGCGAAGGCGCAACCAGCGAAGGCGAATTCTGGGAAGCTATCAACGCGGCGGCATTGGAGCGGTTGCCAGTTCTGTTTTTGATCCAGGACAACGGCTACGCCATCTCCGTACCTGTGGAGCGGCAAACGCCGGGCGGAAGCATCAGTCGCGTGCTCGAAGGAATGCCCGGTCTCTTACGGATTGAAGTAGACGGAACCGACTTCATCGAATCGTTCCGAACCCTGCAACAGGCGGCGGATTATTGCCGCGCGGGCCACGGGCCGGCCCTGGTTCACGCAAATGTCGTCCGGCCTTACTCTCACTCGTTGTCCGACGATGAACGGTTCTACAAGTCTCCCTCCGAACGGGAAAGCGAGGCGCTCCGCGACCCTCTGACCAGATTCCCGGATCTGCTGATCGAAAATGGATGGGCGAGCCGGTCGGAACTCGACGCGATTCGTCTTGAGATCGATAGCGAAGTTGCTTCGCTCTCGCAAACAGTCTTGCGCGAGCCCTCGCCTTCGAGCAACTCTGTTTTCCGATTCCTGTATTCGGAGGATTCCGATCCGCAATCGCCCGCTCTCGAAAAAGAGCCCGTCTTTACCGGTGAACCGCGGACGATGATTGACTCCATAAATCAGACCCTCGCGGACGAAATGCGTCGTGACGAGCGTGTACTGGTTTTTGGAGAAGACGTCGCGGACTGCAGTCGTGAAGAATGCCTTCCTCTGGTCAAAGGGAAAGGCGGTGTCTTCAAAGCCACCATGGGCCTGCAGCGGGAATTCGGAACCAGCCGCTGCTTCAATACGCCTATCGCGGAAGCTGCCATTATCGGCCGATCAGTTGGTCTTGGCGTTCGAGGGCTGAAGCCGGTCCCGGAGATCCAGTTTTTTGATTATGTCTGGCCCGCCATGATGCAGTTGCGGGATGAAGTCGCAAACTTTCGGTGGCGCTCAAACAACGGGTTCTCTTGCCCCATGGTGGTGCGCATTCCGATCGGCGGCTATTTGACGGGCGGGTCAATCTATCACAGTCAGTGTGGCGAAGTTGCCTTCACTCACATACCTGGCTTGCGGGTAGTGTTCCCTTCGAACGCATTGGATGCCTGTGGTCTTCTTCGCACCGCCATCCGGTGCGAGGATCCCGTCCTGTTTCTGGAGCACAAAAAGCTTTACCGCGAGCCTTACAATCGCTCTCCGCATCCCGGTCTGGATTACACCATTCCTTTCGGGAAGGCGAAGGTCGTGAAGCCGGGCGACCACCTGACGATCGTTACGTACGGGGCGCTCGTGCAGAAGTCGCTGCAGGCCGCATTACAGCTCGAGGCTAAACGACGAGGCGAGACGGTCGAGGTAATCGACCTTCGCTCTCTTTCGCCGTATGATTGGACAGCTATCCAGTCATCGGTGAAGAAGACGAGTCGCGTACTGATTGCCTACGAAGACACACTGTCGTGGGGTTACGGCGCGGAGATTGCCGCTCGAATTGCGGACGAGCTTTTCACCGAATTGGATGCGCCGGTGGGCCGTGTTGCGGCCAAGGACACCTGGGTGGCTTACAACCCGCAACTCGAGGACGAGATCCTGCCCCAAGTGACAGACCTGGTTCGCGAGGGCGAACGACTTCTGTCTTTCTGAGCGGATTCGAACCCCTTACTCGCGGCGGGAAAGCAGCCGCCGGAACAGGCCGCGCGGAGATCCCGCTTCGCGCTCTTCGCCGTCATGCGTTGCGTGCTCGGAACGCTCCAGAACTTCGTGGAGAGTTACGTCGGTCTGGAAGCGGCCGTCGGAAGTCTCCCGGCAAAAATTCACTTCACCAAACACGACCCCATTCCCGATGTCCAGGGCGATCATAGCTCCGGCCTCAACGGCGCCAGGGAGTATGACGCGCAAACCGGACGCTGAGATTCCCTTAACGGCCGCCTGAGCCTGATCGAAAACGCCGGGAACGCTGACTGTGGCTCGAATGTCCACGGGAAGCCGGACCTCTTTGCGCGCACTGGAGGCTCCGTCGATGAGAACTCGCGCCCCGATATAAAAAGCGCCGGATGGCGAACGCTGGCAGTAAATCACTTCCAGTTCTGTCCGGCACGCGTCGTAGTTTAACGAAAAACGGCGGCCGATATCGAGCGCCGAGGTTGTTCGGAGTTGAAAAAACCCGTTATTCACGCGCCGGATCTGGGCCGAGATACTCTCCCGCGACCCGTCTGTGGCCAGGAGTTGAATGGGCAGTTCGAAATCGCTCTGCTGTTCCTGTGCTCCAGAGGGTCCTGCTTTCGCCACTAGTAGTAAGTTGTCGACGCTCAGAATAATCTCTAAGGACCAGAAGGCGCGGATATCCGCCTTGTTTCCAGAAGCTTAGAGCCATGAGATCACGCCGCTTCCGCGTCAAAGTACTCGTCCGGGGGCGTACTCACCAAAAGCAGCGTGTTCGCTCCATTCTGGGGCCAGTCGAAATCGTGATACATGGTTAGCACTTCGGCCAACTCAGCCGCCATACCCACCACCACTTCGAGATCAAGCTGCCAAGAGCAAAGAGCGTTCAATTCGCGGACCAGATCGCGATAACTCAGCGGCACACGAGGAGATTCGCGGCTGTCGAGCGCAAGCAACAGCGTCCCATCCTCCGCCCATGCGTAAGCAAGATTATGAACGGTTCTAACTATGCCGCCATAGAGGCACTGCACTGGCATGCAGAACTCCTCAGCAATACACGCCAGGAGGCGCGTACGAAGTTGACGATATGTGATAGACGAAATTGTACTCGAGCGGAAAACATTCGCGCAACTAAATGTTTACGCGTGCGGTTCGATGTCCAACCGTTCGATCGTGGCCTCTTCATGCTTGACAGTGACGGTGTCCTCATACCGAATGGTCTGTTCGGTTCTCTTGATATGGATCTCTTCTTTCAGGAACCAGCGCCGCTCAACCACCACGTGCTCTTCGACGATCGGGACGATCAGTGCGTCGTCGGATTGCCGGACGGGCAAGGGACCTTCCACATACCGGCCCACCGGAACACGCTCTACCTCGGCTTCCTGAGACCGTAGCTGTTCATCGATCGGCACCTGCTCTTCGACCACACGCTTGATGACGCGGACACCGCCTACGGGAACAGAGACGATGTCTACCTTTAACTGCTCAGACAGGACAGGAACGACGATGTCGTCCCTGTCCTTCCCATTTCCGGTTTCTAATGGATCGCTCATCCTCTAGCGATTGCCGGTGACCTTTTCCCAACCGTAACGCACGGAGTCTTTCATCTTCTCCCAGGTGCTGTTCGGGTAGCGACGGCC
>JBJMGJ010000481.1:0-14147 GCA_045807965.1 Bryobacteraceae bacterium
AAAAACTAACAATACACAACGCAAAACATAAATAACAAGTGCCGATGTTGCGGTTGAGAGCGTAACGAACGCGCTAGTTCGAAGGCGTTCTTGCCGGGCAAGTAGACGTCGCTGATCAGAATGTCCGGATCAACATCGGGAAGCCGGCGCAGAACAACGGCGCCGTCCGTCACGCTGACCACTTCAAACCCGTCACGGGTCAGAATCTGTTCACCCAGCCGGAGGGCCTGCGGACTATCGTCCGCGAGCAAAATTCGACTCAC
The DNA here is from genome assembly GCA_045807965.1 of Bryobacteraceae bacterium. Lineage (GTDB taxonomy): Bacteria > Acidobacteriota > Terriglobia > Bryobacterales > Bryobacteraceae > Bog-105. The sequence continues at coordinate 264 of JBJMGJ010000481.1, forward strand.
TAGTGTCGCCTTACGGCTTCCCAGTCGGATTCGCGGGATTCGTTCCGGGTTGCTGACTGACAGAATTGGGAGTGCCGACCGGAGTTTGAGCACCTTGCGAGCTCGCCGGCTGCGCTCCTCCGGAATCTTCGGACTTCTTCTTCTTCTTGTCGAGCTTGGCTTGTTTCTTCGCCTGCTTGTCCCTGATCTTCTTCAATTCCGCGTCGCGGTTCGTCGGAAGAGGAGCCGCCTCTTGGGGTGGGGGTGGAGTGTTCGGGGCCGCAGTTGACGGAGTGGCCGTTGAGCCCGCCGCCGTTCTGGCATCCGGCTTTTCGTCGAGAGCGCTGTTTCCGGTGATCTGCTGCGCCGAAACGTCCATGTTGCCGTTACCGTTGCTACCGTTCGTTTCGGCGGCTTCAGCAGCAGCGTTGTTAACGGCTGGCACGCTGGCAGGAATGGTCGCCTTCGGATTCGTCATGGTCGGTTGTCCGAATTGGGCGGCATGGCTCACGTCCGGACCGCTTTTCAGGAGTCCCATGGAACGAGACATAATGCCGCCGCGGTGGTAACTTGCCTGCTCGCGCTTCGCCCGATCGAGTGCAGCCAGATCGGCCTTGGGAACTGGTAGCTCCAGGTCTTCCAATCGCTTCTTCGCATCATCGGCCCGCTCACTCAGCGGGTAATCACGCACGATCTTCGCGAACTCGTCCCCGGCTTGCCTGCGAAAGCGTGGACCCATTTTCGAATAAGCGTCGCCAGCTTCAAACAACGATTCCCCAGCTTTGCTGTAAAGCGGATATTGATCCACCAGGCCGGTGAGGCGGTTCGCCGCCGCAGGGTTCATCTCGCGCTTCCAGTAGAAATTCCCAACGACAAATTCGTGCTCGGCCAGACTTTCCTGAATATTGCGCAGCTTCTGCAGCGTGGGTGGAACAAACTTGCTGTTAGGGAATTGCGTGACCAACTGCCGGCACTCGGTTTCCGCACGCAGGGTCTGCGTCCAATCCCGATCGCTTTTGTCCATCTGTTTGTAGTGGATGTCGCAAACCCGAGCCTGCGCCTCTGCCGCTTCTTCCATCGTGGGATAGAAGAGGATGAAGTCCTTGTACTCGGCTTCTGCCTGTGCGAGGCCATTCGGTCCCGCTTCACGGAACCAGGAATCGGCAATCGCGAGTTTAGCTTTTGCCAGGTATTCGCTCGAGTCGTAGGTGTTCATCAACGTCTGAAGCGAGATCCTGGCTACTTCATAGCGGCCGTGCTCGATATCCTTGATCGCCTGATCAAACAGCACCTTATCGGGTTGCTGCGTGTTCTTCGTGATCGGAGTTTCGTACGTTTTGTGGAAACAAGACGAAAGAAGACCGACTGTAAGCGCCGCCAGAACTACGCGCTTCTGGATGAAGTAACAAAAATCCATGTACACCTAAACCTTGATTGAAAAGCCTTCCTGAGCCATGCGCTGCAGGTCTAAAACAGTTTGCGCGGGATCAGGAGTCCCGAACACCGAAGAGCCGGCCACCACCCAATCTACGCCCGCCCGCGCGACTTCCGCAATGTTTTCCCGTCCCACTCCGCCGTCGATCTCGATCTGGAACGCCAAACCTCTTTGCTCGCGCACGCGGGAGAGCTGACGTACTTTATCAAGCGAGCGGGGGATGAACTTCTGGCCGCCGTAACCCGGATTGACGCTCATCACTAAAACATAGTCCACGATGTCGAGCACGTTTTCGAGAAGGGCGACCGGTGTAGCGGGATTGATAACGACTCCCGCAAGAACCCCTTGATCCTGAATCATGTGCAGAGTGCGGTCGAGGTTTCGACAGACTTCGTAATGAACGCTAATGCAATCGGCACCGGCCTTGATGAAAACGGGAGCGTAGGTGTCCGGATCCTCGATCATCAAATGATGGTCGAGCTTCAATTTGGTGAATTTGCGCAGCGATTCGGTGATGGGAGTGCCCATGGTGAAGTTGGGAACAAAGTGGCCATCCATAATGTCGACGTGAATCATGCCGACACCGGCTTTCTCCACGGTGCGCACTTGCTCACCCAGTCGCGTGAAATCCGCGGCGAAAATGGAGGGAACAATCTGGAGCACGAAGATCAGTCTCCCAACTTCAAATGAGTCGCTTTGCCGCCAGCCCGCAAGAGGATCTTAGAGTCGCGACTCGGCCTTTGTTTTCCAGGATTTGGGAGTGATTTGATGGTAACACGGATGCGTCAGGCCGAAGCAATTCCATCCTCACGCCACGATAAGACCGCCCCATAGAACCCATCCCCTTCTTCCCGGCCCGGAATCCGCCAGGTCTCGGATTCGACCTTCACGCTTCGCTCTTCGGCGCAGAATCGGCGAATCACGTCCTCGTTTTCTTCACGCTCGAGAGAGCACGTTGCATACAAAAGCTTCCCCCCGAAGGCCACCAGCGGCATCGCGCGCCTCAATAACTCGAACTGATCCTGCCCGAAGCGTGAGAAATCGGTTTCATGGACGCGCCACTTGATTTCCGGGTTCCGTCCGATTGTCCCGGTGCCGGAACACGGAGCATCAATAAAGACGCGGTCGAACGTTCTGGAGAAGGGAAGCGGTTGCCGGCCGTCCAGGACCACCTTCGGACAATTGAGGGAAGAGGCGCGGAGGCGCTTGAAGCTGATGTCGCAGGCGACGGCCAGATTGAGGGGCGTCTCCAGGGCCTGGCGCGTTTTGTTCCCGGGTGCGGCGCAGAGGTCGAGATAGCTATCTCCGGGCCGGAGGCCGAGAAGCGGCAGAATGGATTGGGACCCGATGTCGTGCAGCGACAGATTGGGGTCGGGCGAAGAAAGAAGTCGGTAAGCGCCCTGGACGCCCGTCGCTTCCACTGAGAGGTTGGGCGGCACGGGCTCGCCTGGACGGATGCGTATGTAGGCGTGCGGCGGCGAAAGCGCTGCTTCGGCAACTCCCTTGGCAACTGCGTCACCAAAGTGGGCACTCCAGCGATCGAGGAGCCATGCGGGGCAGGAGAGTTCGACCGAAGGATCGGGCCAGAGAACCGGATCCCGATTGACCTTTCGTAGCACAGCATTGGCAAAGCCAGCTGCGGACTTTTTCGTTCCTTTCACCAGCTCGACCGACTCATGCACCACAGCGTGGGGAGGAAGACGCTCCAGATAACGGATTTGGAAGATGGCCATCCGGAGCGCCTGGCGCACTTCCAGGTCGAGCTTTGTTTCGGCTTTGCCCGAGTAGTGCCGGATCAGGTAATCCAGTTGCGCGCGGAACCGGAGCACACCGAACACGATCTGGCTGGCCAGACCCGCGTCGCGCGGTTCCAGCCGCTGGGTTTCGGCCCGCAGAGTGTCGGCGGCGTAGGCAGCTTTTTCCACTTGCAGAAGCACCTCAAAGGCGACGAAGCGACCGGGAGAGACGCGTTTCAGCAAACGTGCATTCACAGGCGTGACAATGTTGCGCTAGTCCTTAAAAAGTCAATGTATTAAGCCATCAAAATATTTACGTTTTGATCCGCTTCATGCTAGTATTCGAATAGCCTCCGGCGGATGAGCGACTCCACCTCTGAGGTGCCTCGCAACTTCCCTCACGGAGCATACACACACTTTACTAATGAGCTTTACCGTTTTCCTCGGAAATCTCCCTACCTGGGTGACCAAGGACGATATTAAATCGTGGCTTGCGTCCGAAAACCTCGTTTCTGATGATGTAAAAGTCATTCGCAACCCTGAGACTCAAGAGTCCAAGGGCTTCGCCTTTATCGAATCACCAAACCAAGAAGAGATGAATTCCATCATCCGACGGTTTGATCGCGCTCCTCTCGAAGATCGTTTACTTCGCGCCAATCCTGCACAGCCTCCGAAATCCGGCAAGGGCGGCGGCAAAGCTGTTCCAGGAATGGACCGCTCCAAACGGCCAGTCGTTGCCGGCAATTCCGGCGCCGCGCCCAACAACAACCAGGCACGTAGGGGTGGCCCGAATGCAGGACGACCGACCCGAACCGGCCAGACCCGGCAGAGCGCATTCGCCGAAGAACTCGCTAAGGCGCTCTAATCTTCCAATTTGCTTTCCTTTCTTAGCTGCGGTTGTTCGGCGCCGCAGAATTGTACCTACCTTTTTCTTTCCGTTCCAGATCTTTGTAATAGCTCATCAGTTCCAGATTGAGGGGGCCGTCTGCTCGCGCAACCGCCTCTCCGGCCCGCCTCTCGATCTGTTGAGGACCCTCCCTTGAGGGCTAGCCCTCCTACGTCCTGGGTTGTGCCTGGGGGACTTATCGTCTCCGCTCTCGGACTTGCCCTCCTCGTCCGGCCGCTCGGCCCGAATCTGCTGTACTCTGTTCTCGCCGCTATCGTCCTCGTCGCGGTCTGCCTGCTTTGTGATCGCCAACTTAAGCGTGGACGGCCGGTACGGCTGGCAGCCGGCAGCATAGGACTTCTAATAGGCCTTTGTCTCGGGGCGCTCCTCGCGGCTCTTTTCAGTCCTGCGTTTCCGTTCGGCTTAAGCACGTTTTTCCGGTTTTTCGCGCCACTCGCGACAGGCTTTCTCGGCTTGTCGGTCGCACTTGCACATGCCGGTTCCTTCTACCTCCCGTTCGCCTCGAACTCCACGCTGGCTACCGCTGCGCCGCTCGTTCCCAACACAATTCGATACGTAGATACGAGCGCTCTCATTGACGGTCGTATCGCCGATATTGTCGACGCCGGTTTCCTGGATGGCCTCATCGTGATTCCGGAGTTTGTTCTGAATGAGTTGCAAGCGGTAGCAGATACTGCCGACGCGCTGAGACGGAACCGGGGGCGTCGCGGGCTTGATCTCGTGGCTCGGCTTCAGAAGTCGTCGAGCATTCGAGTCGAGATTTCGCCCGTCGATTTCCCGGACATGCGTGAGGTCGATCGGAAGCTGATCGAGGCTGCGAAAGACAGCCGGGCGCAGATTGTCACGACGGACTACAACCTCAGCAAATTAGCCCAGGTGCGGGGCTTACAAGTTCTGAATGTGAATGAACTTGCGACCGCGCTTCGCCCGGTTGTACTGCAGGGCGAGACCATCCGTGTTTTCATCGCGAAAGAAGGCAAAGAACACAACCAGGGACTCGCCTATCTTGAGGACGGCACGATGGTGGTGGTCGATGGTGCGAAACGCCAAATCGGGAAAACCGTGGACGTTCTTGTGACCGGAGTCGTCCAGTGTGCGGCGGGCAAGATGATCTTCGCGCGATACGAGGAAGCGCGCTCTCCCGCAGCTGGTCTACGGACCAGTGTTTCGGAAGGTCGCAGCTCTCAGCCCAGTTAACAGCTCGTGTTGGCGCTTCTCCCAGGCTTCTCGCTTTGACACTCCCTCCTGTCGGGGGACATCGAACGAGAGACTCTTCATGAAAGATTCTGTCGATCTCTTTTCTCCTTTTCAGCTTCGTGATCTTCAACTCTCGAATCGCATCGTGGTTTCTCCCATGTGCCAGTACTCGAGCGTCGATGGCTTCGCCAACAACTGGCACCTTGTTCACCTGGGCAGCCGCGCGGTGGGTGGAGCGGGTCTCATCATTCTCGAAGCGACTGCCGTCACTCCCGAAGGGCGCATCACTCCGGCCGACTTGGGTTTGTGGAAAGACGAACATATTCCGAAACTGCGCGATATCGTTACCTTTATTCACGAGCAAGGCGTTCGTGCCGGCCTTCAACTCGCCCATGCGGGACGCAAAGCCAGCATGGAGGTGCCCTGGAAGCCGGAACGGGTGCTTCCTCCGGAAGAAGGCGGTTGGAAGGACGTTGTTGCGCCGAGCCCGATCCCCTTTAGCGGCCAGTACCCGCGTCCCATCGAGCTCGACCGGGCGGGTATCCAACGCGTCGTTCATGCGTTCCGGACGGCAACGGACCGCGCTCTTGAAGCGGGATTTGACCTCGTCGAAATCCATTCCGCGCATGGCTACCTCTTGCACGAGTTTCTGTCTCCGTTGAGCAACCAGCGCACAGATGCCTATGGCGGAAGCTTCGAAAACAGGACACGGCTCCTGCTCGAAGTTGTGGACGGTGTACGCGAGCGCTTGCCGGATACGAGGCCGCTATTTGTTCGCATCTCGGCGACAGACTGGGTAGACGATGGTGGTTGGGACCTGGCGCAATCGATACGGCTCGCCGGGGAGCTGAAGCACCACGGTGTTGATCTGATCGATGTTTCTTCCGGCGGGCTCGTACCCAACGCGAAAATTCCGGTCGGCCCAGCGTTCCAGGCTCCGTTTGCGGAAGAAATCCGAAAGCAGGCTGGCATCCCGACTGGCAGCGTCGGAATGATCACGGAAGCTTCTCAAGCCTCCGAAATCGTCCGGAGCGGCCGGGCGGACCTGGTGCTGCTGGCCAGGGAATTTCTTCGTGATCCGTATTGGCCGTTGCATGCCACGGCCACGCTGGGCGCGGTAGCGAGTTGGCCACTACAGTACCTCCGCGCCGCCCACCGCGGCAGTGTTCCTCGCGAACCGATTGCGGAAGACTAGCGGGGAAAAAGCAAAAGAGCTCTGGTCCGAAAGACCAGAGCCCTTTTATGACTTGCTGTCGACGCGTTATGCCGGCTGCGGGCTCTCACCACCCACCAGGCCCGGAAGAGAGGGCCCACTTGGGTGGGGAGCAATGACCGCGCCTCCTTCAGGGGGTACGGTCGGTTTCGGTCCGGCGGCGATTTTGCGTAGCGGTTTGCCGTTGATCAGGTCGAGAACCTCGGCGCCGTCCAGAACCTCGCGTTCGAGCAAAGCGTCAGCAATGCGCACCATCGCCTCCTTACGCTCTTCAATGATCGACTTGGCCCGATTGTAAGCATTCTCCACCAGCTTCCGGACCTGCTCATCGATTTTGATTGCGGTTGCTTCGCTGTAGTCGCGATGCTGCGCGATTTCACGGCCAAGGAAGATCTGCTCGTCTTTTTTCCCGAAGCTGAGCGGACCGAGTTCGCTCATACCCCACTCGCAGACCATCTTATGAGCCATTTCAGTGGCCCGCTCGATGTCATTGCCCGCCCCAGTCGTCATCTGGTTGAGGAAGATCTCTTCGGCAATGCGGCCGCCCATCAGGATGGCTAGCCGGGCTTCGAGATACAGCTTATCGTGGGACAGTTTGTCGTCGATGGGCAGCTGCATGGTCAAGCCAAGCGCCATACCGCGCGGAATGATAGTGACTTTGTGCAGCGGGTCCGCATGCTCCATCAACACAGCGACAATAGCGTGTCCGGCCTCGTGATAGGCCGTCATTTTCTTTTCCTTGTCGCTTATGATCAAGCTCTTGCGTTCGACGCCCATCACGACTTTGTCTTTTGCGAGCTCAAAATCGTATTGCGTGACAACCTTACGGTTCTGCCGAGCTGCGATCAGAGCAGCCTCGTTGACCAGGTTGGCGAGATCCGCGCCCGCAAATCCCGGCGTACCGCGCGCAATCACCGACAGGTCGATGTCGTCGGACAGCGGCGTTTTTTTCGTGTGTACCTTGAGAATGTTCTCGCGGCCGCGAACGTCCGGTCGATCGACGACCACGCGACGGTCGAAACGTCCAGGCCGGAGCAGGGCAGGATCGAGCACGTCCGGGCGGTTGGTCGCGGCGACGAGGATAACTCCCTCGTTCGACTCGAAACCGTCCATTTCGACCAGGAGCTGATTCAAGGTTTGTTCTCGCTCGTCATGGCCGCCGCCGAGACCGGCTCCGCGATGGCGTCCGACAGCGTCGATTTCGTCGATAAAGATGATGCACGGCGCATTCTTTTTGCCTTGTTCGAACAGGTCGCGCACACGGCTCGCGCCCACGCCCACGAACATTTCGACGAAGTCGGAACCGGAGATGGAGAAGAACGGAACGTTGGCCTCGCCGGCAATAGCACGGGCAAGCAACGTCTTGCCAGTTCCCGGAGGCCCGATTAAGAGCACTCCCTTTGGAATGCGGCCTCCCAGCTTTTGGAATTTCTGCGGTTCGCGGAGGAACTCGATGATCTCCTGGAGCTCTTCCTTCGCTTCCTCAACGCCGGCGACGTCTTTAAACGTGACTTTCTTCTGCTGGGACGAATGGAGCCGGGCCCGGCTCTTGCCGAAGCTGAGAGCTTTGTTTCCGCCGCTTTGCATCTGGCGCATCATGAAGATCCAGAGGCCCAGCAGAATCAGCACCGGTACCGCATTGAACAGCAGCCCTACCCAGCCGCTTCCGGTTGAGTCTTTCCAGCTGTATTTGACGCCCTTCTCCTGCATTACCTTGTAGACTTCGGGGTAATTCGGAGGAATTACGGTGTGGAAGGGCCGGTTGTCGGAAATCAGGGTGCCTTGAACGTCGGTCCCAATGATTTTCGCTTCCTTGACCTTGCCGTCCTGGACGTAAGTCACGAAATCAGAAACAGCCAACTCCTGGGGAGCTGTCCCACGTCCACTCTTCACCGCCAGGTAGACCAGCACCACCGCGCACACGATGACTACCCAAAAAACCGCGGTCTTTACATTTGAACTCATCAATTCACCTTTGTGCCGGCCGGGAACAGGCCGACGATGATTCGAGCAAAAATGCTCAAACCCCTATATGAAAGACGTTGAAGTTACCGCTTTCGATTCACCGACATTCGCCCCGAGCAGATTGCCGTCAATCTCTCGCTTCGAAGCAGAGACGAACTCTCTCGGAACTCTCCGGGTTTGCGGCAAACCGCTGATCGATCCCGAAACCCCGTACCCACACAATTTCTTTAGCGGCGACAATAACGGGCCAATGTTTTCGACGCCAGAGAGAGATCCTATGTTCCTGGAACAGGGTTTTGATTTTGACGGCACTGCCTTGTCCAATTTGCTGCAACTTGTCGCCAGGTTGCCAGTTCCTCACCGCTAGATCGCCGGTCGAAGCAGCCAAGCGGATAGCGTCACAATCCAGGAACGCCTGTTCACCTTTGCAGTGAGATCCATCTCCGACGGTAGCACAAAAAGGGGAGGGCTGCCTGTCGATTGTAAGCTCCATAGCACCTGCCTCAAACGGGAGTTCGTACCGCATACCAAGGGCTAAGCGTAAGGTGTAATCGCGTTCTTGTCTGAGCCTTTCCGGGGGAGCTAGAAGCAGCCGGTCAAACGACCGAATGGCATCGACGCCCGGTATGTTCACCCGGTCGTGCCCGTGTTTGCTTTCCACGATTTGCAGGATTGCTTCCACGTGGCGGCGGTCAATAGAGCGCAGCGATCCTTTGGCGCGGGCTATGGCATGCCGAATAACTCGGCGCCTGACGGCTAGATGGCACTCGGCCAAGGTCTTTACGTCGATTGTCGGCCCCAGGGCCGTGGTGGTCGCGATGCGGCCGTAGAGACATGCAATCTCCCCGGCCCAGTACTCTTCTTCCACCCGAGAGAGTTCCGCAGTCCCGGCCAGAGCGTCCTCAAGGTTGGGATTGTAGGTTCGCGCCAGCCGGGGCAGGGTACTCAAACGGAGCCGATTGCGAACGAAGCGTTGATTCTCGTTCGACGAATCTTCTCTCCAGGTCAGTCCCGCTTCACTCAGGGCGTTTCGGATTTCGGTCCGGTTGAGAGCAAGTAGCGGTCGGATCATCGGTCCCCGGGTTGGTGCAATCGCCGCCAAGCCGGAGAGACCCGATCCCCGCAGCAATCGATACAGGACGGTTTCCGCCTGATCGGTGCGCGTATGTCCAAGTGCCACCTTGTTCAACCCGAAACGTATCCTGGCTTGTTCGAGCAACCTGCGCCGGGTATTTCGAGCTTCCTGCTCCAGATTCCCCGGCCCGGGACGGCCCGGTAAGGAGTGGAACGGTATGCCGAACTCACTCGCCAGCGCACGCACGAACTCTTCGTCGGCGTGGGATTCTTCGCCGCGTAGCTGGTGGTTGACGTGGAGGACAGTAAGGGCGAGCTGAAAAGGGGAAACAAGCGCCCTGAACGTATGAAAGAGGAATACCGAATCAGCGCCGCCCGAAACCGCCAGCGCCACGCGATCGCCTCTGTCGAGCATGCTATAACGATTGATGGTTTGAACCACCCGATCGAGTAGATCGCCTCTCATCTCCGACAATTCTAGGCGTTTGCGCTAACCGTTCCCATTCATCCATGCACATTAATCCGCCGCTAAGCGAAAAAGACCTTTACACCGTGGCTGCCGACATCCGGATTCTCCTGATGGATGTGGACGGCGTGCTGACCGACGGCCGACTGTATTTCCTTCCGGGACCAGACGGCAAAATGGTCGAGACGAAAGGATTCGATTCACAGGATGGAATCGCTCTGCGTTGGCTCTCCTGGTATGACGTCAAAACAGGTGTTATCAGCGGACGCGACTCTCCGGCGACTTTGGAGCGCGCTCAGCAGGTGAATATGACCTGGGTATTTCAAGGCCACATTGAGAAAATTCCACTGCTCGAGAAGATCCTCGAAGAATCCCAAACTTCTCCTCGTCAGATTGCCTACGTAGGAGACGATCTTACGGACGTGGTCATCATGCGACGTGTCGGCCTGTCGTTTGCGACAGCCAATGCGCGGCCTGAGGTAAAAAACGCGGCCAATGTGGTCACGGACGCTTGTGGCGGGTCGGGGGCTGTGCGCGAAGCGGTGGAGGTTCTGCTTAAAGCGCGTGGAGTCTGGGACGAACTGCTGAAGAAGTACGAGGTGAGCCTCTGAGCGAGGAACCCGTGGAACGGATCGGGTTGCTGGTCGCAACCGATAGCGCTCTCGGTGTACTTCATGGGCTTACGGGCGTCATTGCCGAACACCTTGCCAATATCCGGTCGGTCTCTATTATTGAGGATCTTCCGACCGAAACGCGCATCTACTTCGAGCTTGATTTGCCCGGCTCACGCGAGCGCTTGATCGCCGATCTCCGGGCGCTCAAAGTTGTACGATCCGCGGAACTGGTGCAGTCGCTGCAGAGGATCTACGGCAAGCGCATCATTATTATGGGCGGCGGCGCGCAAGTGGGACAGGTTGCTCTCGGCGCCATCGCCGAGGCGGACCGGCATAACATCCGCGGGGAACACATCTCCATTGACACTATTCCGCTGGTCGGCGAGAAGACTCTGGCGGCGGCGGTCCGGGCGGTTCGGCGGCTGAGTCGGGTGAAGGCTTTGGTACTGGCGGGTTCGTTGATGGGGGGAGATATTGAGGCCGCCGTGCGGGAGGTGCGCAGAGACGGCCTGCTGGTAATTAGTCTGAATATGGCTGGCAGTGTTCCGGACGCCTCGGATCTGGTCGTGACCGATCCGGTACAAGCCGGGGTTATGGCGGTTATGGCTGTGGCCGAAACCGCGCAGTTTACGCTCGAGCGCCTGAAGCGGCGCGTCTTCTAACCTAACTACTCGAGTAAACCAACTTAACTACTCGACCGCGAACGAGAATTCGCGAAGCAGGTTGCCCTCGGTCGAGGAGAGACGAACCAGGTAATTGCCCTTTTCGTGAAATTTCGGCAGTTTGGCGTCCGCGACGGAGTTTTGGATTGTGCTAGCGCCCTTCCACACTTCGTTCCCATCCGCGCTTACAACCTGAACCGCGACCTTTTCGTTCGGCAAGTCTTTTGCGTTCAAGTGAAGAAGAAGCGGACGGTTGGCGGGGATCGTCGTGACTTCGGAACCCATGACCGCGCTCACATTGCGCTCGACGGGAGTGAACTGCGGGACAACCGCCAATGCGATCGCAAGAACTGCACCGGCGCCGGCCAATGACAAGGTCGGGAGTTTCAGCCAAGCCCAACGGGAGGTCTTTGCTGCGGCGTAATTCTCTTGTACGGTTTGTTGATGAAGTTCGGCCAGCGCAATCTTCGTGGCTTCGAGCTGAATCTCCATCGTCTCGAGTCGGGCGACGCACGAATCGCACGCAAGGATGTGGGTCTCCGTTTGTTCGAGTTCTTCTTCCCGCATACGGTGCAGGAGGAATTTCTCGAGCGTTTCTTCGGTCGGGTGTTGTAGTTCTGGCTGCTGCATTTCTAGTACCGAGTTAAATCCCGTGCTCCTCATATAAACAAGTGTTATGAGCTGACCGGGGTTCTCAATAGAACCGAGAAAATTCCGCTTGTGGTCAGCTTTTTCCGGCCAATCTCCCCGAATTTCGTCTTTGCACGAGATTTCAGAAGGCGAAATTGGGTTTCCGTCAAGGACATTTCCTTGCAGATTTGTTCCTGGGGCTGTTCTTTCAGATAAAAACGCACCAGAATATCACGATCTCGTTGCGAGAGGGCCTGTAGCGAATCTCTCATGAGTACGGCCTTCTCCCGGATGATCGCTTCCTGTTCCGGGTTGTGTTTCCGGTCGGCCACCGTGGCCCCGTGCTCGAGATCCGTTTGATCGCGCCGCGTGTGCACGGCGGTTTCGATGTATCCGGCCACCTGTCTTCGGACGACAGTGCGAACGAATCCCATCAAGCGCTCGGGCTCACGAAGATCCCCACGGCGGATAGCGTTGACAACGATCAGGAATGTATCGTGTACCTTATCTTCCAGTTCCTGAGGGCCAAGCTGCCGGCAGAGGTAATAACGGATGCCGCGGCTGAACAGTTTATAGAGCTGTTCCATGCCGGCGTCTTCGCCGGCCTTGATCTGGCTGACAAGAGTGCCCCATTCGGACGGACTCAGGTTGGTTCTCGGATTTGGTTGCCGAGTCTGTTCAGGTACTTGCGCGACGGTTTCCGCCGCCGAATCGGGCAATATCTGGCTCGCCGTCATTACGGTAAGTCACTCCTTGGAAACGATGGAATAGGCAGCCCAAAACGTCGGGGCCCTCTTTGCGGCGTCGCTGTCGCGCTGCATCTCGAGTTGAGTCTGCTGCAATGCGGTGGCGGCCTTCTGTGCGATAGAGCCTGGTGCTTCTTTGTAGTGGGTGTAAAAGTTCGAGAAAAACTGGCGGGAGCCGTCGGGTGTGGGCCAGGAACTGACCACTACCGCCGAAGCGCCGGCCAGTAACCATCCGCGACTGAGCCCGACCAGGCCAGCTCCGGGGACGATCCGGCCCTGCTGGGTGGAGCATCCACTGAGCACGACGAGGCTGCCGGGCACGCGATAGGTTGCCACGGATTCGGACGTCAGGAGTTCCGGAACGCCGTTCGCATCGATACTCAAAGCGAGAGCTGCTTCCCCGGGTTCACCTTCCGGGCTGACGACGTGCACGGCGAAATGAAGAATTTCCGGGGTAGTCGCAATGGCTTTACGGACTTCCAGGCCGGAGGCGCTAGCACCCTTGAGGATCTCCGCGTTTCGTTCTCCCGCGGATTCAGCAGAGTCGCTTACTTCCTTATCACTGGCCACGAGCCGGCCTAATACGTTGGCTCTCGCCATTTTCGTTTTGGGCGCTCCCGCGTGATTTCGGGAATCGGCAAAGTTATAGATCGGATCGCCGACCCCGACAAAGCGGGGAGCGGGGCGCGAGGGCTTCGGTGTTAAAAGGAGAAGTTCGCTTGGCAGGAAGCGCACGGTTCGGTCCGCGATCAGAGGCTGCTTGCCACCCTTCTGCGCGGTGATCCGCAAAGCGGGAAAGGGAACGCTATCCAGTAAGGGCCCATCTGGTGTAATAAGCCAATTGTGCTTAACCCAAATGCTTGCGTCTAATTTGCCGAACAAGGTGCGAGCGAACCAGTCGAGGACTTCAGGGGACTCAGCCATGCGAAATGCTGAATTGGCCCCCGCCACGTGAGCGGGGATATGGCTGTTGATTGTCCTTTCGTCCGGTAGTTCGTACAATTTCAACTCGTCCTTCGTTACAGCCCAAAGAAATGATCGGCGCTCGCCCAGGCTGAAGCTCAATATGGCCTCGTCGGCGCCTAACCTCGTTTGGATATCTCTAAGTGAATTCCTGTGAAGAGTTTTCTCAGCGAATCTGTAAATGTTCTGGGACTCGATCCCGATCCCGCGCGGCTTTGGCCGCAGGCCGAGGCGGCGGCGCCCGCGGACGGGTCACCGGCCGAGCGCGCCGCCGTCGCGGTCGCGGCGCACTGCATG
>JBJMGJ010000482.1:0-3981 GCA_045807965.1 Bryobacteraceae bacterium
GGCAGGGACGTGTTCGTGTACTTTAACAACGACGGCGGCGGGAATGCGGTGCGGAATGCACTGACATTGAAAGGGATGGTTGAGGCTTGATTACAGCGCGGGAGACAGGGCATGTCCAAGGCAAAGAAACCCGCAAAGTTATCGAGAAGCAGATCGGCGTTGAGATTGTAACAGGCCTAATGCGCCAGGTCAGAGAGGACATATAATTCCCGCGATGCAACAACGCAGCGGAGAAGCACTCGCCAGACGAAGACAATTCGGGTGGCCGGCAGTCCTCAAAGACGTTCACTTCTGGGTTCCGCTCACAGTTCTTCTAATCGGACTCCTGCTGCTCCGGATTATCCAATGAACCTCGGAACGGACGTATTGGCTCCCGGCCCTGGTTGGCAGTCAGACCTGTCGCGACGGCGAGTGCTGCACCGTTTAGGGATATTCTGCGGGCTTGCGGCGGCGCTTTGGCTGGCGGGAGCGGAAGCGCCCACCAAGCTAGTGACGATTGCGGTTTCGCCAGTCGTGATCTCCTTCATGATGGTTTTCGGTGCGTTCGTTTCACGCTGGAGTCTGCCGGCGCTGGTTCGCGGAACCGGCGATACATTCCGAGACATGCGACAGGTGCCACATCTTGTCTTGTGGGGCATCATGGCTGGTTGCTTGTGGGCCGTCGGCAACACTTTGACGATCTTCGCTGTGCGGGAGATTGGGTTAAGTCTGGCATTCCCGTTGTGGAACTCCAACAGCCTGATCGGCATCCTTTGGGGTACGCTGCTCTTCAAGGAATTACATGGTGCAAGTTGGCTTCGGAAGCTTGGGGTGGTCGGGGGAGCGGTGATCATATTCACCGGCGCGATCTTGATCTCGGCGGCCTCGACCTCACAGGCGGCACACGGGAGCGCAGCCCGCGGCATTGCGGCGGCGGTTGGTGCGGGCCTGATGTTCGGATCCATGTATATCCCGTATCGCAAGGCTTACATAACCGGTATGAACCCACTCACGTTCCTGACGTTTTTCACGTTTGGCGAGATGACGATGATGACGGTCGTCGCGGTCTTCTTTTCCGGAGGAGTCAACGCTTTCTGGCATGAGCTAGCTGGAAATCGCGCAATTCTGTTTTGGCCGATGTTGGGGGGCTTCATGTGGGTGATTGGCGACTTATTCCAGAATTACGCTGCCAAGTATGTCGGCATCAGCCGAGGCATTCCGCTGTCAAATACAAATCAGCTATGGGGCTTACTGCTGGGATTGCTGGTATTTCGGGAATTGCATGGATTGACGGTACACGTTTACGTCGAAGTAGTGGCAGGATCGGTCCTGATGGCTTTGGGTGCGCTCGGTATTTCGACGTCGGCAGTTTCAGAAACGGAGTACGCTAGTGTCCGAAAGGCGTCCGAACGGGAAACTAAACTGTATGGGATTGACCCGGAGTACGTCCGGGCCCGCTCGGAAGGTCTTGACTTGAGCGCCGGCGAGGCTCGCCGAACCTGGGGTGACTGGCTGCTGATATCGACGGCCACTCTGATTTTTGTGCTATTCGGAGCGCTAGCACAAGCGCCGCGCATGGAAATGCAAACCGGCTGGCTCGCAGTGTTCGGCGCAGTCCTAGTAGCAGTGCTCGTGGCAGGGGGCGTGGCGTTGTGGCGTGTGACGAAGTTCACCTGAGAAGTACGCATGTCTATGTCACCTCAGCAGCTTCGCCTTTGCCGAGGAGCGTCTGCATCCCGGCTGAAATAACCTGTTGAGCTCTAAGACCGTCTCGGTGGCTGGTTGGGAAGGGATCTCCCGTTCGGCAGCATTGGACGAAGGCGGCGAGTTCGGCTTTATAGGCGGCACCGAACCGGTCAATAAACTCGGGCAGTGGCCGCTGGTAATCGCGCATTGTGAACGTTCTGAATGCGAGCGGCTCAGAACGGCCTCGCCGTCCATAGGCTTCGACCGTAACGCTCGAAAGCTGCTGATCGAAGCGGCCCACGTGAATCTGCCCGCCTTCCCCAAAAATGATCGTCTCGACCCGGTAACCGGACACATGATTTCGGCTCACCTGCACGTGCGCGAGGAGATCTTCACCGAACCACATGCAGAGCAGAGCGTCATCGAAGTCCTCCAAACAGCTAGTGAGGGCGTGACTATAGATACGAGATCCAAGTGCAAGCGCCTTGGCGGGCATCCGCTCTGTGAGCCAGAGGATTTCGTCGACATTGTGCACCGACATGTCAGGCAGGATGCCGCCGCTTTTATACCCGTCCGGTGCGGGATTGGAATCTTCCAGCGCGGAAAAGAGCTTGAACACCCTGCCGATGACCCCGCTCCTCAAAAGCTCTTTCGCATAGAGCAGCGGCCCATCGAACCGGCGCTGGAACGCCAACATCAAGGCGTTCGGATGATTGCGGTCGAGTTCGGCAGCGAACGCGCGATCCTCTTCGAGTGTCCCCGTAAGAGGCTTCTCGAGCAGGACGCGAAAACCCGAGCGAATAAGGGTTGCCGCGTGCTCACGATGGTTGTCTGTCGGCGTGACTACCACGGCGGCGCTGCAGATACGAGACTCGGCCAGTGCGTCGACCGAAGGAAAAATTGGCACATCGATCCTGACGTCCGCAAGGAAGCGGCGGGCGCGTTCGGGGTCCGGTTCCGCCAACGCTACTAGCCGGCACTGGTGCGTATCGCGGGCCAGTTCGTGCGCGTGAAGAGCGTGGATCGTTCCCATGCGGCCAAGACCGGCCACCGCGAGTTTAAGAGTTTCGGTCATTAGAGTTCTAGGAATTATAATTGTGCGCGGCGCGTGAGAAACGAATGAACATTTCCCTCGAGAAGAAAGTTGCAGTCGTAACGCTTCCATATGACGGGAGTCGCAACAACGCTCGGGCAGCTATCCAACGCGAACTACCGATCGGAGCATAACGCCGCGGTCATTCAGCGCCTCCAGCGTGCTGGGGCCTGTCCCGGGAGTCGGCGACACTTCCCTCTGGTGCCTGTCCCCGGGCGCCCGAAAGCACACTGACGAATGCGCGTTTACGCTCAACTACGCACGAGTAAGCCTTAATGAGGTTTGTTTTGCTGCGGAGCACGCCGAACGTTATTACCTGTATCGGGTTTTGATTTCGACGAGGAGCTATGTGGTGGCAGTCTTTATGTACAACGCGGTGCGCTCGCAAACGTTTCGATTTGACGGCGATTCAGTTTAGGGCTTCAGTCAACGGAGTACCTGCTACATGATGGTGGCCTCGTCCCAATACCAGATCGAGAGCTGAATGAGAAGCCGCTCAAGAACCCGCAATGGCGAGCTAGGTTAGTAGCCCGCGTATTCGGTTGGTAATAGCGGCCCGAGCTTTGGTTGCCGGAAGAAGGCGTTCGAGTAGTCCGAGATCAGCGTCAATTGTGATATCGGTATCGGTGACTTCAATCGTGCCTTTTATCGGCGAATTGACGAAGCCCATTTTCGCCGAGATCGAAAAAGTGAGCGTCGATCCCTGCCAGCTCCTCCGCTCTTCCAGAAACTGAATCGGGACGCTACCAACACCTCGAAACAGGTCGTCGAAAGATCGATCAACGGATCGGATGACCGCTTCCTTCGACTTGGTGTGCGAGACAGTGATCCGCATCTGCTCCTAATTATCGTTCGACGACTCGAGGAAAGGTTGCGTGCTGACGTGATACTCAGTTTCACATTGGACCCGGCAGCTCAGGTGCCTCGATATATTCGCTATACTTCGGGCGGATGTCCGTCGACCAGGTACTCCTGACTGTACTTGTCACCTTGTTGACAACCATAGTCGTCATCCTGGTTAACGTCGCCAGCGTCGACCGTATTATCTGCTCCATCTTTCAACGCTTCAACTTTAGAATGGCGCAACCGCACCCTCTGCGTCTTTACACAAGCCGCTTGACATTACCCCCCAAAACTCTGCCTTGACAAGCCGGGGAACATTCATGTTATTCTTACAACACAACGGCCTTGTGCCCAGACCCGCCGTTGTTCCAGTAGTCCTA
>JBJMGJ010000483.1:0-13877 GCA_045807965.1 Bryobacteraceae bacterium
GACGAAAGATTGTCCTCGTGAGCGTGAACGGTCGGCTGAAATGCTTCGGCTTCCTTTACCTCGGAGCGCTCAACTCGAGGTGTGCCGATTGTCCTCGATCAGGCCGAGCGCGAATCTGAACAGCGCGCCGCGCCCGTCTTCAAATACCGCTTTGCCTACACCCTGTGAACGATGTCCAGTACCGGGGTGCCAAACCAAGGCGCGTCTTCTGGAGAGTGGATTTTAATCATATCCTGATAGTGTTGTTGGTAATTGACAATCTTCGAGTGAAGGGGTAAGGTGAGATTTCTCACTCCAGAAAGCCGCCTCGTCCTTGGGCTGCTGCGCTGTCCGTGAAGAAAGAACGAGGAAAAAGTCTTGGGGAAGCTAACTTCAGAAGCACTCGTCGGTACGGTCTCTGCCGATCGCGATCAGGACTTCTTGCTTGAATGCCTGAAGAAGATGATTCAGATCAGGACGATGGAACAATACTCTACTGATCTGAGTCAGACGGTTCCGCCGAAAATCCACGGTTCAATCCACCTTTGCGCTGGTCAGGAAGCAGTTCCGGTGGGCGCGGTCGCGGGGCTCCGGGATGACGATCAACTTATCGCGACTTATCGAGGACATGGATGGGCGCTCGCTTCGGGTCTCTCGACAATCGAAGTATTCGGCGAGATTGCGCAACGCAGCATTGGCATAAATGGCGGTCGGGGCGGTTCGGCTTACATGATGGCGCCCTGGACGCGCTTTATCGGTGAGAATTCCATCGTCGGAGCAGGGGTTCCCATCGGGTGTGGAGTAGCGCTGGCCAATCAGGTCTCCCGAAACGGCAGGGTTGTCATTGTTTCGATCGGAGACGGGGCCTTCAATCAGGGCGCAACCCATGAAGGATTAGCGTTTGCCGCAGCACGCAATCTACCGCTGCTAGTGATCTGCGAAAACAATGGCTGGTCTGAACTGACCCCGACATCGGAAACGTTCAAGGTGGAACGCATTTCGCAGCGCGCCTCTGGGTACGGCATGCCCGGGCTTACCATCAATGGCACCAATCCAGTTGCGGTGCGGGACACCATCCGGCAGGCGGCGGAACGAGCCCGCCGGGGCGAGGGACCGACCCTTATCGAATGCCGCGTACCCAGACTTTGGGGACACTACAACAGGGACATTGAGCACTATCGCTCCAAGGAAGATCGAAAATCCGCAGCCGACCGCGATCCCATTGTTCTTCTGTCGAACAGCTTGATCGAATCCGGCGTGATTGACCGCACGGGCGTTGACGATCTCTTAGCCCACGCCAAATCGGAGATGGAAGCAATAGTCACAGCCGTTTTCGATTCGCCGTTGCCCGACCCCGCCACGGCCCGCAGCCATGTATGGGCTGCTCGCTCCGTCGAGCCAGTGTCACCATCGGCCCTCTCTGAGCCGCGGACGATGAGCTTCATCCAGGCCGTGAACGAAGCTTTGGGACGTGAACTAGAGACCCGGCCTGAAGTTCTCGTCTACGGGGAAGATATCGGCAACGCGGGTGGCATTTTCGGAGCATCGCGCGGCCTGCAAAAGACTTACGGAGCGCAGCGTGTTTTCGATACGCCCATCTCAGAAAGCGCCATCCTAGGCTCTGCCGTCGGTGCGGCCTTAGCCGGGATGAAGCCCATTGTGGAAATCATGTGGGCCGATTTCATGCTTGTTGCGCTTGACCAGCTCATCAATCAGGCAGCGAACATTCGCTATATAACAGGAGGCCGTTCCGGCGTGCCGATGGTTGTTCGAACGCAACAGGGCGGAACACCGGGTTCGTGCGCGCAGCATTCGCAATGTCTCGAAGCGTTGCTCGCTCATATCCCGGGTTTGAGGATTGCTCTGCCGTCCACCCCGCAAGACGCGTACGATATCCTGCGCGCCGCCGTCGCTGACCCGGATCCGTGCATCGTTTTCGAGGCGCGAGGGCTATATCAAAGTTCCGGACCGGTTCGAGTCTCCGATACGCCTCAGCCGATCGGAAAGGCAGACCTGAAGAGACCGGGGACCGATGCCGTAATCATCACTTGGGGCACAATGGTTCGGCATGCGATGGAGGCCGCTGAAACGTTAGGCAATGAAGGGCTCTCCGTCGGCGTTCTCGATCTACGCTGGCTTTCGCCGCTCGATGAGAACGCAATGCGGCAGGCGGCCATGAACGCGAAGGGCCGCGTCATCGTAGCTCACGAAGCTAATTTAACTGGTGGCTTCGGCGCAGAGATCACAGCCCGGCTCTACGAAATGTTCCCCGATTCCGTTCCGTTGCGGGTTCGGCGGGTGGCCACTGCCGACCTACGCATCCCCGCATCCCCTGTTTTGGCACAACATGTGGTTCCGAACGCAAAGACGGTTCAGGCTGCTGTTCGGGAACTGTTGGCTCCAGGTATTTCAGCGGGTTGAAAAGTTCGCAATTAACCTTCGCTTTCTTAGGACCTTATCTTGACAGAACTACGGAACAGGTATAGTATCAGCCCATGTCTGTTCGAATGTTGTCAGATAATCAGATCAATATCATATGCTGATACATCCGAACACCACGTGGAACAGGGGCTCACAATGAGGCTATTTGGTTGGATCACCACCGTTTGCTGCGGAGTGCTTTTTGCTGTGGCGTCAAACGCCCAAGTTGGTGGAAGCGGCTCGATTCAGGGCACGGTGACAGACCCCTCCGGGGCCACCATAGCCGCGGCCACGGTGGTCGCGACTAACGTCGCCACCGGAGTTGAAACGACACGACCCACAACGGGGAGTGGACTGTACGTCATCACTCCACTTCAGCCTGGAGAATATACGATCAAGATGACCGCTCCAGGTTTCCAAACACTCAACCAGCAACATGTCATTGTCGAAGCGCTCGCGAGTGTCAGCCTCGACGCTCAGTTGAAAGTCGGCTCATCGACCGAACAGATAACGGTTGAAGCAAGTCCGACTATGCTTCACGCCGACGACGTAGCTCTCGGCGGCAGCATCCAGAACGAAACTTACAACGCTCTGCCGCTGGCCATGGGAGGCGTGCCGCGCGACCCCACTCAGTTCATCGCCCTGGTCCCCGGAGTAGCCGCAGTGGTCACCCAAGCCGCCGGCCCTTCTTATACCTCATTCAATGGTGGTCAGCAGGAAACAAACGAACTCTATCTCGAGGGCGTTGCGATGACGTTTCCAAACCAGCAGGGCGACACGCGAACGCTCGCGTTAGGTGTTTCGGTGGAAGCTGTTGATCAGTTTCAGGTCGAAACGACCGGCCAGAAGGCGATGTATCAAGGACAAGGAATGCACAACTACGTGCTCAAGTCTGGTACGAATGCATTTCACGGCGGCGCGTATGAATACTTTCGCAATACTGCTCTGGATGCCCGGGGTTTCTTCTCCCCGATAGTGCCGGTAGACCATCAGAATGAATTCGGCGGCAACGTCGGCGGTCCCATCAAGAAAGATAAGATCTTCTTCTTTGCCAACTACAGCGGGTACTACTACAACACCGCGACACCTCCGTCCTTCTTGTCTCTGCCAACGAATGCGGAGCGTGCAGGCAACTTTAGTGGTCTCCCCGTGACCATTTACGATCCAACCACGACGACTTGCGTAGGTTCGGTTTGCACGAAGTCGCCCTTCGCCGGGAACATAATCCCGACAGCTCGTATCTCTCCCATCTCTAACTCGTTTCAGTCTTACCTCACCACCGCGGTTGCAGCTACTTTCCAGAACAACTATCTTGCTTCATTGCCTAAATCTCTTCACAACAACAATGTGACTGCAAAATCCGATTTGAACTTCTCGGACAAGAATCGTGTTTCGGTCGTTTTTTCACACTCAAAATACACAACCGATTACACGGGCAACCTGACACCCACGGGGACGGCCCTTCCTCTGCCCTACAATTCGTCCGCGGGCGTGGTCCAGGAGCTACCGACTATCGCGCAGATTCATTCCAATTACGTGTTCAGTCCCACCCTGATCAACAGCTTTAATTTTGGCTTCAACAGAATTTGGATACCGATCCTCAGCAACACGGCCGAGGGAGGCTATATCGCCAAGGCGGGCTTGACTGGACTGCCGGTGGGCAATGCAAGCCTTCAGTTCCCAGCAGTCAATTTCGCAGGGCCGAATGCTCCGAGTAACTGGGCTACGACTGGTCCGTTCAACGAGGCCGAAAACAACTTCACATACGCTGATAACCTGCAGTGGGTTCATGGAAAGCATGCCATCACGACAGGCTTTCAGTGGCAGGCCTTGCAGGAGAACCGTACCCCTGCAGTGACCGGCAGCAATGCCAGCTTTTCTTTCTCAAACAATGATACGGCCGGGTTCTCGCCCACGGGTTCATTGCTGACTGCGACCGGGAACGCATACGCGAGCTACCTGCTGGGCGCGGTCAACTCGGCCGCCATCACCCAGAATTCAGTTGTGGTGTATGGAGCGCGGTACCGCGATTACTCTGCGTTTGTTCAGGACGACTGGAGTGCTACCTCTAAGCTGACGCTAAACCTAGGCGTGCGGTACGACTACCTGGGACCAAATCACGAAGTTTTGAACCGGATGTCGTTCCTGAATCCAAACATGCCGAATCCAGCAGCGGGCGGCCGTCTCGGAGCCCTGCAATTTGCCGGTTACGGACCCAACACCTGCAATTGTGTCACTCCCTATCGGGCTCACTATCTGAATTTCGCTCCCCGTATCGGTATGGCTTACAAATTGGATTCGAAGACGGTCTTGCGCGCTGCCTTCACCCTTAATTACTCGCATGGGACGGCTGGAGTCGGAGGGAACGGCGCCAGTGCGGGGCCTAGCCAACTGGGCTACAATGCCGCGGCGACGTTCTCAAGTTCGTCCACCGGCCAGCCTGCTTTTTACTGGAATAATGGCGTTCCGCCTTATCAGCAGCCTCCATTCCTAAATCCTGGCTTCGGGGCAGGGTTTACGACGACGAATCCGTCGGGTGCGGTCAGTATCCCTTATGCGAGTCCCGACATCGCGGCGAAAGCGCCTTATTACCTCAATTGGAGCTTTGGTTTTCAGCGCGAGCTTACCAGTAACACCACCTTCGGAGCAGCTTACTCCGCCAGTGCGGGACACTTTCTTCCCCGTAATTTTGACGTCGGAATGTGGAGTAACTCTATACTTCCGAAATACCTCGCCCTGGGTCCTCTCTTAAACGTACAGGCCACGACCGCTAACATCAATTCCGCTCGCGCCATCTTCCCTGAAATCGGCCTTCCGTTCAGCAACTTCGCCGGGACGATAGCGCAAGCTCTTAAGCCGTTTCCGCAATACTCCGGTGTCACGTATTACTCGGGCAATCTCGGTAATTCAACTTTCCATTCGTTGCAGCTCACATTGAATCGCCGGTTCTCAAACGGGCTCACTTTCATGGGCGCCTACACGCTTAGCAAAGAAATCGACAATGTTATTGGTGTTGCTACCAACCTCGGCGCGGCCGGCGGAAACAGAGATCCGTATAACGGCAGCCTTGATAAGGCGCTCGGGGCCATCCATCGCCCGCACGTGTTTCACGGAAACCTGGTCTATCAACTTCCTTTTGGTGTGGGACATAGCATGGGCACGGGCAACGCGGCCGTTCGGGCGCTTGTCAGTGGATGGCAGGTGTCCACCCTCGTTACCTTCACTTCTGGAGCGCCCCTCGGCGTAACTGGCTCGGGATGTAACACGCCGGGAGTTCTCTCTTCGACGAACGGAAGCGCCGCATACTGCGGGGTTAGCTACAATCCCAACTTCACCGGACCAGTTCGCATCAACGGCAATTACGGCGACGGGAATGCTCTGGGTGCAGGTGCGGTGAGCTACTTAAACAAGGCAGCCTTCATAGATCCGGCGCCTTATACATTCGGAACTTTGCCGAGATCCGCACCGTATGGACTGCTTGGCCCTTCGCTTTTCAATATAGATGCGAGTGTGAGACGTGAGTTTATCCTTCATGAAAGTCTCAGACTGGCGATCCAGGCAGATGCCTTCAATCTCCCGAACTCGGTCCAGTTCGCTCCACCGGCAACAAACATCGATTCAGCAAACTTCGGTCAAGTAACCACCACGAACAATCAGCCAAGAAAGATTCAGTTCAGCGCCCGGATTACGTTTTGATTCACACGGGGGCGTTCCCAGTAGCGAGATAAACAGGAGAAAACAATGAAGAGATTTTGGGGGACGTCGCTGGCCGGTGTGATTGCGCTCGTTGCGATTTCCCAATTCGTGCTCGGGCAGCAACAGGCTGCTCCTCAGCAGCAATCGGTGCCACCGCAGCAAACTACGCCTACTGCCACGGTTCCGCCCACGGGCGGCCCGACGCGAGGGACAACCGAAGGTGCTGGATCCACCATCTTCGGGAATTACTGTGAGACGTGCCATGGCAAAGTGGACAGCGCTCCTCCTCCGGCCATCCTCAAACAAATGACGCCAGAGAGGATCTACCAGGCGCTCACGGTAGGGGACATGGTCAAAATGGCCGAGGGCCTTACGGACCAGCAAAAGCGAGATATTGCGGAATGGGTCGGCGGGCGAAAACTGGGAGCAACAGAAAGCGGTGAAGCCCGAAAAATGTCGAATGTTTGCGCCAACCACCCTGCTGTCAGCAGTCTCACGTCTTCGGCGAACTGGAACGGTTGGGGCGCGGATCTGTCCAACACCAGGATGCAATCGGCAAAAGCCGCTGGGTTGTCGCCGGCTGCCGTGTCACGGTTACAGCTGAAATGGGCCTTTGGCCTGCCCGCCGCATCATCGGCTTACGGCCAGCCAACGATCGTGGATGGCAAAGTCTTTGTGAGCTCGGATTCAGGCTTTATCTATGCCATCGATGCGGAGACTGGATGCGTTCACTGGTCTTTCCAGGCGCAAACCGGAGTCCGTAGCGCTATCACGATCGGCTTGGCGAAACCGGGGTCAAACAAGTATGCAGCGTTCTTCGGTGACATACACGGCAATGTCTACTCCGTGGACACTGCCAATGGAGAGTTGCTTTGGAAGATGAGGATCGACCCGCAGCCGCTCGCTCGCATCACCGGCGGAATCTCGTTTCATAACGGCCGCCTATATGTTCCGGTTGCCTCGCTCGAAGAGCCGGAATCGTCAAGCGCTAATTACCAGTGTTGTACCTTTCGGGGAATGGTTGCTTCCCTGGATGCGGCCACCGGCAAACAAATCTGGAAGACCTACACGATTCCTGAAGTCGCAACACCGAGAAAAACCGCTGACGGCAAGAGCTTCATGGGCCCTTCTGGCGGTGGGGTCTGGAGTCCGATCACGATCGATACAAAGCGCAACGCAATCTATTTCGTCACCGGAAACACCTTCTCCGAGCCTGACGTAGGCCGGTCTGATTCGGTCGCGGCCCTTGATATGGAGAGCGGAAAAATTCTTTGGTGGAAACAAGACGAACCGAGCGACGTTTGGCACACCGGCTGTCCGCAGGGTAAGCCGCCTGCCGGCTTCCCGCCGAAGAATCCACCCCGGGCAGGAACCACGCCGCCGCGTCCGCAAATGCCGGAGTCGTATTACTGTCCGTCTGATCCGGTCGGTCCTGGGCCTGACTGGGATTTCTCGGCCGGCGCCATCCTGATCAATATGCCCAACGGCAAGAGCCTGGTTGTGGCCGGCCAGAAGTCCGGTCTTGTTTGGGCGCATGACCCCGACAAAAAAGGCGAGTTAGTCTGGAGAGCCGATGTGTCTCGTGGCCAGATCGTTTTCGGCGGTGCGAGCGACGGCGAAAATGCCTATTTCGCGATGCGTGGGTTCAACAGAACCGGACCAATGGCTGGTGTCGTGGCCGTCCGCCTGTCTGATGGCGCGGAGAAGTGGTACACGCCCATCCCGCCGCAAGACTCGATGAAAGATCATCCTGGTTTGAGTGCGGCTGTGACTGTTATCCCCGGCGTCGTCTTTACGACGGGTCTGGATGGGATGCTGCGCGCCTTCAATACCAATGATGGGAAACCCGTTTGGGATTTTGACACCGCCCGAGAGTTTGAAACCGTCAATGGCGTAAAGGGGCACGGTGGTTCGATCGGTTCCGCGGGAGCAACAGTGGCGGGAGGAATGGTCTTTGTCAACTCCGGCTACACCGGATTCCAAGGCGGCGTCCCGGGCAACGTTTTGCTTGCCTTCGCGCAGTAGTTCCATCGGCCGTAAGTGAGGGCGCATGAATCGCTTGTTCGGTAATTTTCTCGCGACGAGTCTCGGCGTCCTTGCCGCGAGCGAAGGGTTTTCCCAAAGCCCGGCTGCTCCGGTTACGGCGGCTCCACCCCGCGTTGCCGTTCCCGGCAGGGGGATCGAATCGGTGCGATGGGAGCCCTGGTCAGCAATGCGGACGGCGGCTGCGCCTATTCTCGGCTGGAAAATCGGCGTGTCCGGCGGCGCTCTTAAGCGGTTAACCTTTTTCGAAGCAATGGAGAAGGCGGATGCCGTTGGAATAGGGGACATTGAGGGCTTCAGCAGCGAGAAGGTCAGCGAGGAAATCCCGAAGAGCTTAGGTCCTACGCTTCTACCTGGTGAAATCCGCGGCATTAAAGACAAGCTCAACGCGGTCAACATGCGCATGGATGCATATCACGTGCCTTCGTTGCCGCCGGAAGAGAAATCGATGCGGGAGTTGTTCGACTTTGCTCGGGAGTTGAGCATCGAAACAATCGTTTCCGACACTCTCCCCGTGTCTTTGCCGGCGGTGGACAAGCTAGCCGAGGAATTCGGTGTGAACGTTGCATTCTGCGGTGCTCCTCATGCGTTGTCCACCGCGCTCCGTGAACTCGGAAAACGAGTAGGCGCATGCCTCGACGGAGAATCTGGAGACGCGCTGAAGGAATTGAAAGAGCGCACGCTCATCGTCAACGTCTCAGGAGCCACTTCAAGCGACAACCTCTCCGGTTTCCTGTTGCGTATGTACCGGCTGAATGTAAGTCCGGCTTTGATTGCCGTGAGTCCTTCATCCGGGGAGGACTTGACCGTTGGTCTCGAGCATTCATTCAATAATCTCGAAAAAGCTCTTGTGCCTGTCATGACCGATAAAGTCGACACCATGGCTCGTTCCATGCCTATCCGTGGTCCGGATAGACTAAGCCCCGAAGACCGCGAACACATCGAAGCTGCGTTGCCAAAGGAAGCGCCAGCTAAGCCAAAGAAAGCTCGTAAGCTGCTCGTCCTCGATCTCAACATCGCCTACGGGGGACATCGCTCCATCCCTGCCGAAAACTTTGGGCTTGAGCAGATGGGCAAGCAAACCGGCGCTTACCAAGCTGTATTCAGCAACGACTTAGATAACTTGAAGTACCCGAAAATCAAAGACTTTGATGCCGTGTATCTCAACAACACGGTGGGGATGATTTTCGTTGATCCTGCTGTACGGGAAGGCCTGCTGCGCTTTGTTCGGGAAGGCGGCGGGTTGGGCGGCAATCACGGAACCAGCCACGCATCCATGGATTGGCCGGAGTTCCACGACATGATTGGTGTGACGCGGGGCGTACACCGCGCGTCCACGGAAAAGGCTTGGGTGAAAGTGGACGATCCCAATAGCCCGCTCACCTCAGCGTTCGCCGGCAAAGAATTCTTCTATGAAGACGAGTATTTCCGTTTTCCGAATCCGCCTTATTCGCGCAACAAGCTCCATGTCCTTCTCAGCCTGGACGTGGAGAAAACGGATATGAACCAAGGTCAGGTCTTTGTTCCTGGCTCGCACATCTCGCGTCCGGACGCGGATTACGCCGTCAGCTGGATTCGTGAGTACGGCAAAGGGCGCGTTTTCTTCTGCATCTTAGGCCATAATCCGACTCTTTTTACTACGCCTTCTCTGGCGAAGTACTTCCTCGCCGGCATTCAGTACATTCTGGGAGATCTGCAGGCGGACGCAACGCCGAGCAGTAAGTTGAGCGCATCTACCGCGAAGTAAATCATGCGATGGCTTTCGGTCGTTTGGATGGCCGTCCTGTATGCGCACCCGCTGCTCGCGCTCGATCGAGCTGGAACGGTCAGCTATAAAATCTTCCAGTTTCCGCCCAACATGATTCCGCGCATCGATGGCGATAGCGATGACTGGACGATGGTACCTGATAACTACGTCATCGCTTCCGATCAACTTGAGGACGACAGCCATGCGCATTCTAAGCCGGACCCAAGGACCTCCGACGTACACGTGAAGGTGGGTTGGGTAAAAGGACTGAACCGTCTCTACTTCCTTTATGAGGCGTACGACGACTTCTGGGATTTCACAGAACCCGGCCTGCATAACGACACATTCGAACTGGTCGTCGATGGAGATCGTTCCGGCGGTCCGCTGATCCCGCGGTTCCGACTTGACATGGATCAAAGTGAAATGGATGCGCACTTCTCCATGCACGGGGTGCACGCGCAGAATTACCACATCATGACTCCCGCGGTTGGAAAGGATTGGGCGCTGGCGTGGGGCTGCCAGCCCTGGATCAAGGAACTGCCGTATGCAAATCACGCGTCGTCTTACCGCTTCAAGCAGGGAGAATCGGGCAAACTAACGCTCGAATTCTGGATCACTCCCTTCGATTACGCCGGCTGTGAAGGTCCGCAGCGAGCCGTGGAATCTTCCCTGTTCGAGGATAAGATCATCGGGATGTCATGGGCCGTCATCGACTACGATGGGCCCGGTAAGAGCAAAGGGTTCTGGAATCTGTCGCGGCAACACACAATGTTCGGAAACGCATCCCAGCTGCTTGCCTTCCGGTTGATGCCTTTAGAAGCGCAATACGTCCCAGC
The DNA here is from genome assembly GCA_045807965.1 of Bryobacteraceae bacterium. Lineage (GTDB taxonomy): Bacteria > Acidobacteriota > Terriglobia > Bryobacterales > Bryobacteraceae > Bog-105. Next base: position 10,723 of record JBJMGJ010000483.1, read on the forward strand.
AATTGACGCTCGATGGTCTTTCAAGGTCCTGGACGCAAAGCGCCGTATTGCCGCGTTCGAAGACCTATCAATAGGAAAGATCTCCAGCTGGAAATGGGACTTCGGAGACGGCACGAGTTCGGCAGAGCAGCATCCCATTCACACGTATGCGAAGCCGGGCGAGTACATTGTCGTCCTAAGTGTGGAGGGGCCGGCGGGGAAATCACGTCTCGAGAAAATCTGGGACGTCACTCTGAAGTGAGCGCCAGCAGAAATCGGGCAAACATCTGGTGAAGCAATGAAATCGTATAACTGGGACACGGTTCCCAAAGAGCAACTCAACCCGTTGCTGGCCAGGCAGGTCATCAACACTCCGCAGATGACGCTTATGCGTCTCACCTTTCGAAAAGGCGCCCTTGTGCCCACGCATCAGCACGTACATGAACAGGTTTCCGCAGTTACATCCGGAGCGCTGCGCTTCGAAATGAATGGAGAAGAAATGACGCTGCGGGCCGGTGATGTACTTGTTATACCCTCGTCGGCGCCACACCTGGCGGAGGCAATGGAAGACACCGTTTCGCTAGACGTGTTCACGCCAGCAAGGGAAGATCTGGTGCGCAATGGCTAACCAGAACTAAGCCGCCGGTTAACTTCTTTCACAGAATCGCAACCGCTCTCACCGGAGCGGCAGAAGCACCGCGCCACTTTATGGGTAGAACGCTGATGGTGAATGAATGGTAAGGAGCGGGAATTTCATGTAGGTTGCACATGTTTTCCAAGTGGTAATATTCACGTTCCCGCATGACTCGATGCGCTTCCCAGAACTTCTTACGTTCGAACATGTAAGGCACGGGAGGGTCAAATCCGATGGCATCGATGCCCATTACTTTCACCCCACGGTCGAGAATGTGGTGGACACCTTCCTTAGTCATTCCCGGATGGTCCGTCAAATAGCTTTTTTCGAACCTCTTCTTGGCAGCATCCGTACGGATGAGCACAATGTCCAACTCTTTGATCCGATAACCGCCAAGTTTCTCTTCCGCCTCTTTCAGGTCAGAGACCGTGATTTCCTCGCCGGGTCCTTTGTGAGTGAAATCGAGCACTACGCCGTCCCCATAACAGTAGTCAATGGGAATGGCTTCGGCCCGAGGTGCGTCAGGCTTGACGTGACCCCAGGAATCGATGTGCGTTCCGATATGATCGCCCGTCACAATCATGCAATGGTTGCAGATTTCATCGACGCCGTATTGGTCTGTTCCGATGCTCTGGGCCATCTCCCGATGAGTCTCCACGTCCGCGATCATGGGCTTCGTGACGTTGGGATAAGTCATCATCCCTCGGTAGACTTCCATACTTAAATCGATCAGCTTCTTTGCCATATGTGCCTGTTCTCTTCCGACTTTTGAGCGATGATTTACTTTGCCACCCAGCCGCCGTCGACGTGGATTGACTGGCCGGTCAAATAGCTCGCTTCGTCCGAGGCAAAGAACGCGACGACTGTGCCAATCTCCCGTGGATCGCCTGGCCTGTTCAGCGAGATTTGAGCGAGAATGCCGGGCAGCAAGTCCGGACGCTTCATGACCCAAGCCGTCATATCCGTCGCGATTAGACCGGGATGAACGCAATTGACACGAATCCCAAGCGGGCACATCTCCGCGGACATATTGCGCGTCAGCGCCTCAAGTCCAAGCTTGGTGGGTGCGTAGTGGGTCCGGCCGGGGAGGATCTTCCCGGCTTGCACTGATCCTATATTGACGATGACGCCTTTTGCGCCCGCTGCTACCACACGGCGGCAAAAAACTTGAGAACAGAGCCACTCGCCCCGGAGATTGACGTCGACGAGCCTGGTCCACTCATCATCGGTGAGCTCCAGAAAGGGCACGATGCTCTCAATACCGGCATTGTTGACTAGGATGTCTATCGGCCCGAGTTCTTGCCACGTCCGATCAACCATGGCCTCCACGTCAGCTCTTTTCGCGACGTCGCCCCGAACCGCAAACGCTCGTTTCCCTTTGGCCCGAACCAATCGGACAACTTCTTCGGCCTGATCCGCATTCGCGAGGTAATTTACGGCAACGTCGGCCCCTTCCTCGGCCAGAACTTCCGCAATTCCACGTCCGATCCCCCGACTCGCACCCGTCACGAGCGCTATCTTTCCAGCAAGTTTCATGGCTATTCTTCTCTCTTGGTACCGCGCTGCTGACTGATGGTCCTAAGTAAATAAGTAGTTAACTCGTTCCGTGTCTGTGCCATGGACTCTTCCGTCCATTCCAGAAATCCGCTCTTCGTTTTGAATCCGAGCTCGCCGTTGTCCACATGTGCCGCCAAAGTAGAGGAGGGCTCCTTTGAGACGTCGAGATGCGGCAGCACGTACTTATGAATGGAGATGGTCAAATCGAGTCCCACCAGATCCGCGTTAGCCACCGGGCCAAGCACCGGCAGCCGTAATCCGAAGCTATTTCGGACAGCGACGTCGACTGTCTCTGCGTCACAAACCCCTTCATCTATCAGCGCAAAGGCCTCGCGCCACAGTGCATGCTGCATCCTGTTTGCAACAAAGCCGGTCACATCTTTTCGAACGCGAATTGGAACCTTGCCGGCGGCAAGAAGCAGCTTCATTACGGACTCTATATGCTCCGGGAGGGCGAATTCCGTTCGGACAACTTCTACCAAGGGGACGAGGAACGGCGGCTGATAGAAGTGCGTACCCACGATTCGTTCCCGCCGCTGTGCTTTCATACCGATCTGGGTGATGCTTATGACCGAAGTATTGCTGCAAAGGATCGTTTCGGGTGGACACAACCGATCGATTTGCTCAAATAGGCTTTGTTTGAGCTCCAGATTTTCGCTGACTGTCTCGACCACGAAGTTCGCACCGTTGCACGCATCCTGGAGATCTGTCGTCGTGGTAATCCGGTCGAGAATCGCGGGGATATCAGCAGCCTTAACCAGGCCGTACTCGGCCATTAAGGTGAGATTGGTGAGCACCCGTGACTTGACAGATTCAAGTCTGGTGGAGGTTCGATTGTAGACCTTCACCGAGTGTCCCCCGCTCGCGAAAACCTGTGCTATTCCCGGCCCCATCATTCCCGCACCAATAACGGCTATCGACCTCATCGAGGCTCCGGGAAGCGGTCAGCGGGCGAAAAAGTCATCATTCTTTGATAGTGAACTAA
>JBJMGJ010000484.1:0-4787 GCA_045807965.1 Bryobacteraceae bacterium
ACCGGCATGCCTGTCAAACTCACGTTGCGTGACGATCGTCGGCCTTGTTCCTGATGCCCCGAGCAGATCGAAGGTCAACCCGAAAAGCTCATCGATCGTCAGCGAATGCTCTAGTCCCGCGCAGAGGTGAAAGATGTTACCCGGCCGCCAATGGTCGGCAAACAGGAAATCGAAGACGCGGGCTGCCCAATCCGACGCGATCAGATCTATCCTTGCAGTGGGAAGAGCTGGAATCGAACGCAGCGGATTGTTCGCCGCCAAGCGCAACAATTGGTGGAAATAGTTAAACTGGCACACACGGCGAGCCAAGCTGTCGTAAATCATCGTGCTGAGCCGATAGATCGCCGCGGGTATCGTTGCCATTGCTGCGAGCGTGACCTGCTCGGCTTCGAATTTTGTTTGCTGATACGAATTCAGAAACCGTCCGGGTTGCGCGGCTTCCTCTCTGATTTCGCCCGGCCGTCCACCCGATACGTAAACGGTACTGATCTGTGCGAATCGCTCCAAATTCGGACAATGTCCCGCGAAATGAAGCACGTTCTCTGTGCCGAGAACATTGACTCGCCGTGATTCCGGAAGTGAAATACCGAATCGGATGTCGGCCGCGGCGTGGATGATCGAAGCCGCTGATCTCGCGAGGGACCTGTAGCTGGTGCTCGACAACCCCAAGTTCAAAGAGCACAGGTCCACTTCGATACTGCGCACGCCCATAGCCGCGAGTTCACTTGTATCGCGTCCCCGGCGCACGAGTGCCAGAATCTGTTCCGCCCCATGCCGCGCAATCAAATGCGGAAGACAGGCGCGTCCGAACAAGCCAGTTGCACCCGTGAGCAAAATAGAAGGTTGGCTCATCAGTTCAGCGCGCGTCCTGTAGGCATTCCTGTTTGTATTTTCGCTAAGCCTCCTGTCCCTGGCCGGGTGAAGACCCGCTTAGCCTGTACTGTCGGGGCTCATCTGGCTGCCGAACTTGCAGCCGCCATGCTGCGGGATATCTGGTCCGTTGTGACGAATTGTATCGGCGTTACGCCCGTAATTGCCGCGACGGAATGTGGGAATTTCGGGTTGAACGTTGCGGACGATCGAGTCTGGCTCCAGCAGGGGACAGATCTCGGGTTCCGAATCGAATCGATCCTCGAACGTGGTCTTCAGATGGCCCCAGCCGCCATTGTTGTGGGTGCCGACACACCCCTTCTCACAGCTCGCGACCTGGCGGATGCGACCGAACAACTTGCGTCGGGGAACGCAGTTTTGGGGCCATCCGATGATGGAGGGTTTTACCTTTTGGGATTGCGCTCCTGCCCGGCTGGCGTGCTGGCCGGCATACCCTGGAGTTGCGCACGCACTTGCGAATGTACGGAACGTCGTCTCAGGTCGTATGGAATGAGCGTTGCCAGAGTCCGTGACGGCTTTGACATCGATACGATGGCCGACATACAAAAGCTCCAGTCACAGTTGAAGAATCTTCCACCGCACACGGCGCCGCGAACGCGCGAATGCCTGAAAGCACCGGCATGGTCAGCATCATAGTTCCGACGCTGAATGAATCAGCGCAGATCGAGGACACACTCCGCGCCTTGCAAGCCTTACAGGGAGAGACGGAAATCCTGGTTGCGGATGGCGGCAGCGAGGACGAAACAGTCTCGATCGCAATCGCGGCGGGAGCCATCGTCATCCAAAGCGCTCGCGGCCGTGGGATGCAGCAACATGCGGGAGCTCTGGCGGCACGCGGAGACGTGCTGTGGTTCGTTCACGCCGACACGATTCCCCCGCCTGCCGCCATCTCGGACATTAACGGGGCCCTGCGGGACAGTTCCGTGGTGGCCGGGAATTTTGGACTTACGTTCGATGGTTCATCCCGCGCGGCGCGGCATATGACCGCGATCTATCCTACGCTGCGTTGGCTAAACCTCTGCTACGGAGATTCGGGGATATTCGTTCGCCGGAGTGTCTATGAATCAGTCGGCGGTTTCCGGCCGTTCGCGGTGTTTGAAGACCTGGATTTGTTAAGACGGCTCCGGAAGGCGGGCCGATTTGTGCATCTGAAGACCCGGATTGTGACTTCATCGCGACGATTCGAAGGCAGAAACTTCGCCGGCATGTGGCTGCATTGGACGGCCCTGCAGCTTTTGTACTGGGCAGGCGTTCCCCCGAACACGCTCGCCAACTGGTATCGGCAGGCTCGCCGGACAAAGGTTTAAGCCAGAGCGGCTAACGATTGCCGGACCGGCGCTCCGTCATATTCCGGCGGATTTCCTGCCACGTGGAACGGCAGGGTCAAGGCCCCCATCGCGCCGGGCTCGGAAGGCCCGAGAAATCCCAGAACGCCAAGCGTGAGCGCAGCCTGAGGCGGTTCGGTCCGTAATGTCGAATGCAGCCAATCCCAGATCGTCAGCCCGCTCGACCAGTTCGAATTTACTTCCGCGGCCACAATTGAGTGATGGATACCGTGAAGCCGCGGCGTGATTACAAATCGCGCAAGGATCCGCTCAGATAAGAGCGACAGCCTCACGTTCGAATGGTGGAACAGAATGCACAGGAAGAGGAAAACCTGCCAGACAGCGACGGTCAGAGGCGAAGCTCCGATCACGGCAATCTGTGCTGCTCGGAATGCGAGCGAAATGGTGATCTCTCCAAAATGAAAGCGCAGAGCCGTGGTCGCATCCATCTCCTGGTCGAGGTGATGCACCTGATGAAAACGCCATAGCAACGGGACACGATGCGTCAGGAAGTGCCACCAGTACAGCGTGTAGTCGAGCAGCAGAATACCCGCAATCACCCTGATCGTCCGCGGCAGCGGCAACATCGGAAGAAAACCGCAGGCCCGCTTCTGCGTGAATTCCGCAACGGTAAGAGCAAGTGGCATTTCGGCGGCTTGCATGACTATGCCCGCGGGAGCTGCGATAACAAGGTTCCGAACGTCACGGCCCAGCTTGCTCCTGTGCACAGCCCGAAGCGCGCGGCGTCTTTCAAACCACAGCAGACCGGCAATCCAGGCTCCAATGACAATCGCTCGGACCGAGTTGGGTATGGGGTTTTGCACTGGGTTTCAGAAATCGGCTAAACCTCTTCACGGCGCCCTGGAGCGTTTCCGGCAACCACTTGGGCGTGGTTAATGGCAGCCGTTAGTGAGACGCCACCGACAATGTTACCGAGCAGAGTGGGAACGAGATAGCCAAGTGCGACATCGTGCCACGCCTTGGCTCCGACCATGGCCAAAAACAGAACCTCGATTGCCCCCGCGACAATGTGAGTCAAGTTGGCCAAGCCGACCACGTACGTGACAATCACGATTACCGCAATACGCCCGGTGTCAATTGCAGCCAGCATCCAGACAACCATGGCGATAAGCCAGCCCGCGAAGATGCCGCGAAGAACCGCCGTGCCAAAACCGACGGACATGGCCTTGGTAGCCAGTTCCATCATAGATTTCTGAACTTCGCGGCTGAACATGGGAGTGTTCCCGATGACCCAGGCAAACAGGTGCGCGCCGACGAGATTAGCGATCAGCACGATAACCCAGATTCGTGCGACCTTCATGAGCGTTTCCAGGTTCCGTCTGGCAAGGAGTGGAATGATCGCCGTCAGGGTGTTCTCAGTGAATAACTGTTGCCTGCCGACGATAACGAGCAAGAATCCGAGCGGGTACCCTAGCGCGGTAACGAGGGGCCGCCATGGAACGTCGGGTAAGTGCGAATGGAGCAAGGCTTCCCCAACAAAGGAGAACCCCATCGACATACCGGCCGCTAATCCTGACCACGCGAGAGCCGAAGGCGAGCGGTTGAGTTCCTCGTCGCCGTCCAGCCGCACCGCCTCATGTACGACAACGGCACTGACCGACGTACGCTCTTCGGCTTCCTGCTTCTGTTTCTCCGTTATTTCGGGAAAACCGTTCGATTCTTGCTGTGCGGGCACTGCCACAAAACTAGCAATAGGTTCACCCTAATTGGTAGTGCGATTATCCTCAGCTATTCAGCCGCCGCTACCACTCTGCTGAAGCAACTTCGCCACAAGCCCCGTCCAGCCGGTCTGGTGGCTGGCGCCCAACCCGGAGCCGTCATCACCTTCGAAATACTCGTAAAAGAAGATGTAGTCGCGAAAGTCGGGGTTCGCCTGGAACAACTCAACGTCCCCATAAATCGGCCTGCGGCCATTTTCATCGCGCAAGAACAGCTTGGTCAAGACGTGGGACAAGCGTTTGGCAACCTGGCCGAGAGGAAGGCGATTCCCTGAACCCGTCGGACATTCCATCGTGAACGAATCACCGTAATAGTAGTCCAGCCGCTGTAGAGCTTCAATGATCAGGTAGTTCATGGGGAACCATACGGGTCCGCGCCAGTTGGAGTTCCCGCCGAACATGGTCGTTCGCGACTCGGCCGGCTCGTAGTCGATCCTCAGTTCCTGACCGTTCATTGTGAGCGTGTAAGGGTGATCTTTGTGATAGCGTGACACCGACCGCACGCCATGCGGAGACAGAAACTCTTCGGTGTCGAGTACGCGCGCGAGGATACGTTCCGTCCTTTCCCGTGTAACCAGAGCGAGTAGACGGCGACGCTGCACACCACCTTCGAGCATGGGGGCCAAGCCTTCGGTCAGATCAGGGCGGTTATCGACGAACCACTGCATCCGCTTCTGAAACCCCGGATGTTTTGCGATCTGCTCAAATTCCATCGTGTCTGTCGCGAACAGTGGAATCAGCCCTACAAGGGAACGGATTCGCAGCAACTTACTGTCGCCGCCACGAATCCTCAGGCGATCGTAATAAAAGCCGTCTTCTTCGTCCCATAATC
>JBJMGJ010000485.1:0-5285 GCA_045807965.1 Bryobacteraceae bacterium
CCCCGTCATCGCCGAGTTCTAGATACGCGGCACAAGCCGCGAGCAATCCGTCCCGGTACAAGCGACCGAGCTGCGCGCGGCCGTAACGTGAACGCGAGTTCCAGAGCAATCTTTCGCAGATGCTCTGCGGCATCATCTCTCCCGCAAACATAAGCTGGCCGATTACGTCCGCGTATCGAAGCATCCTCGAATCGAGATTGCCGTGCTTGAATGGAGTCTCCAACACACCTATGATTGGCGGGCCGGATTGCATACGGCTGGCAGCCTGATGATGTACGAGGAACTCAGCCCCGGTCTGCCCATGACCTGCCCGGCCCTGCTCATGCGAAACACGACGGATGATCCGACGTGGACCTCGTTCATCTATCACGACCACGTCTCATGGTTCCCGGGGGCGGGCTATGTGGTCGAGAAGCTCTTTCGCGAGCACTACGCCGAGCGCTATCTTGCCTCCGCGGCCGGCGCGGTCCTGGACATGCCCGACCGCAAGCGGTTGTTAAACCAAATCTCGACAATGAAGCCGGATGGATGGCTGCCTGGCTCGGTTGACGCTATTGCTACGGCGAGCGCCGACGGCCGCCGGATGGTGATCAAGGCGGTCAACTATCGGGGGGAGCGGAACACCCTTCTCGTCCGACTCCAGGGAGCAGGCGTTCCCGAAAAGGCAGGCGTGACGTTACACACCGTCAGCGCGGGGCTGAAGGACTCAGCGTCGCTCGAGCATCCGGATGCGATTGCTCCCAAGAGCCGGCAGCTTAATTACGCGAAGGACTTTTCCGTGGACCTGGAGCCCTATATGGTCGCAGTAGTCGAGATCCGTGCGGAATGACGGCTTCGTTCGTCGGTTATCATGAGCCTTCGTCCGCATGAATACATACCTGCTTGCCGTCCTCCTTGGGATCATCGAGGGCTTAACGGAATTTTTGCCTGTCAGTTCGACCGCGCACCTTCGAATCGCTGAGGCGCTGTTGGGACTTGATCTTTCGAACGGATACTGGAAGATGTTTACCGTGGTCATTCAATTAGGGGCCGTCCTTTGTTTGCCACTGTACTTCCGGGCTAGAATCGCAGCTTTCCTGGCCACGTTCCCGAATGGCCGGCGTGGTGACCGCAATGTTCTCACGCACCCCCTGACACTCACATTCATCGCGTTCGTCTGCACGGCTGTGCCTGCTTTCTTATTGGCCAAGGTGATCGGAAAACATCTTGAAAGTATCCCGCTTATGGCTGTCGCCTTGATTGTTGGGGGCGTGGTGATGTGGGGAGTGGACGCGGTATTTGGCGTACGGAACCGCTCGGGTGACGTTGAAGATGTCTCGATACGACAAGCCGTGTGGATTGGACTTTGCCAGACGCTCTCGGCTGTGTTTCCGGGCACGTCGAGATCCATGGCGACCATCGCTGCTGGAGAATCGGCAGGTCTCTCGCGGAGTACAGCCCTGGAGTTCTCATTTCTCCTTTCGATCCCAACCATGGCGGCCGCCACGCTGTATGACCTCTTCAAATCCATCAAGCATCCTGATCCGAGCTCAGTTGGATCTTTTCATTTGACCTCTGAGGGCATTGTGGTTCTGGCAATAGGATGCGTTGTCTCCTTTGCCGTAGCTTGGGTTGTCGTCGCCTGGTTCATGAACTGGGTGAAGCAGCGCGGTTTTGCTCCGTTTGCGATTTACCGTATCGTACTCGGTATTGCCGTTCTCATTTGGATGAGAGGCTGAGTCGGTTCCTGTCCCGCGCGTAAGCGAGGCGCGTCAGTAAGTGGGAACGAATGTGGTTCCGTTCCAGACGTAGGAGAGCATGCCGGCGAGCGCCGAGGACATTACCGTGGGACGTGCGTAAAGCAGCAGCAACTCGTCGCCTAGCGTGGTCCTGTTCTTCACCAGCCCGGAGATGTTAGTGAGTCGTGCCAAGGAGCCGAGAGCGGTTGCTGATGTGGGCAGTGCCAACGGCGAATCGGAGTACCAGCCCGCGTCCGCAAGAATGGGCGCGAGCGGAAGATACTGGCGCAGCGCGGCAGAGGTCGGGCCAGCGTTCGAATCCGTCGCGGAAAAGGCGATCCAGGATGCTGCCGTGACGCGTGACGCGCCATCAAGCTCTCGCGCGACCAACTGCCAACGGTCGGGAGGATCGGAGGCCAGCCGGGCGATAGCAACAGGATCATTGGCCGGATCAGCAAGCAGCGCGCCGGGGGGCACCTGGAGAATGCGGCCCAGGATCTGCAGAAAGTCGATCTGCAGTAATCGACCTGGCGTGGCGACGGGCAACACGCGAGGCGGCGTGTAGAGCGGCAAAGCGCAACCGAAACCATGAATGCGCTGCAGCGCCGCCGCGATGGCGTCGGCCATATCGCTGCCGGCCGTGAACGACGTCGAAAAGCTGGGTTGCGCGGGACCCGCTGGCCGGTCGTTCGGCATGCTGATGAACGCAACGACCGGGCTTTCACCACTAAGCCCGATGGGCGTCGCGGGACCAGCCACACCGAGAACGCTCGCGAGCATTTGCGTGCGGATATCGGTGTGACCAAGCGTGGTGAGCAGGTTGACATAACCGCCCACTTCAGTGATGTTCTTGGGCGGCGGCACGCGCGAATCGATGATATTGCCTTCGAGCGCAATACGGCGTAGCAGGATGCGCTGCGCTTCGAGAATCTCAGGATCGGAACCGCTACGAAGAATGTCGGCGAGTGCGTGAAGCACTTCTGCCTCGCCGTTGCCAGCACTTGTATCGGTGGATGTGCCGGTGCCTGTGGTGCCGGTTCCGGTGCCAGTGCTCGTTCCGCCGCCTGGAGTCGTAAAGCGGAACTGATCGGCTGGGCCGGCCGGCGAAGTGCCGGTGGGCGTTGCAACAAACACGTGGACTGTCCCGCTACCGCTGGGACTGACGGCGTGAATCTGGGAGTCACTGTCCACAGTAAGACCCGTCGCTGCAAAGGCGCCGAACAGGACCTGGGTTGCACCCGTGAAGCCGGAACCGCTAATTGTTGCGGTGGTGCCGCCGGTCTCCGGACCTTCCGATGGATTCAAGCCAGTGACGACCACACCTGCGCCGGTGTAAGTAAAATGCGCCGCGGGCGTGACGGGCGTGGTGCCCGAGGGAGTGGCGACGGTGACGTCGGCAATGCCAGTGCCTGCCGGTGTGACGGCGGTGATTTGCGTGTCGCTGGTTACCGTGAGCCCCGTGGCCGCATTCGGGCCAAAGTTGACGGAGAGGGCGCCGGTGAACCCAGAACCCATGATGGTGACGGACGTGCCGCCCGCGGCTGGTCCCGACGATGGCAGGATGCTGGTAATCTGCGCCCCGCTAAACGGTGCGAAGCCGCTCACCGGAAGCCCAAATGCGGGATGCGCGGCGTCATTCGACCCGACGGTGTAAGCAACAATCTGTTTGCCCGGCAATGTGGGCGAATAACGAAGCGTCAGCGTGCGAATGTCACCCGGGTTGATATCGAGCGGCATGGCGGGAGGCGACACCAGCGCGAAATGCGGATTGGAGGTGGAATCAGCAACATCGTTAATCGTCAGAATCGCGTCGCCGGTATTGACGAGATCGAAATTGAGATCGGAGCTGGAGCCAACGGCCGTATCCGGGAACGCAAGATTCGAATAGACGAAGAGATGAGGGCCGGACAGGCGTGAGAGCTCGAATACTCCGCGGCCATAAGTGCCCAACCGGATTAAAGGCGGCGACGTTGCGTAGTCAGCAGCAAGCGAAGTGCAATCGGCGTTGGGAATTGCCGCTCCGAAGATGTGCCAGCTAGCACCATTGTCGGTAGTGCGAAGAACGGCTATATCGCAGCCAATGATGATGCTGTGCGGCGCAGTCGAATGATCGAAGACAACACTATGAACGGGAAGATCGGGAACATTGCTGTCAGGACTGCCGCCATCCGTTCCGCTGATGTCCTCGAGGGCGGTAGTTGTGACATCGGCGGAGAAAAAGACGTGCTTGCTCCGATTGGGGGCGGCCACCGACGTGAGACCACCGTATGTGATGACAACAGACTTTACATCTGTTGGATCGATGGCGATGCCCGTGACGTCGAGCGGGCCTGGAGATCCGTTGACGCTGAGAGCTGTCCAGACTGAAGCCCCACCCGTATCCGCATTGACCGTGCGATGAACCGAACCGTCCGCACAGCCCACAACCAGGATTTTGGAATCGAGCTTCGTGGTCGCCATCGCCGTGACGCGGTCGGGGAAAGTATGCATGGCGACGAATGTAGCGGCCGTATCGCTGCTGCGAAACAATTGAGTTGCGTTAGCGACATACACCACCGCGGAGCTATTGGGGTCGACGCCCATGGCACGGGCATCTGCGCCGGTGCCGCCGGGAATGGCAGGCAGATTCAGGGGTGCGGCGAGCGGAAAAATCCAGGTGCTGCCACCGTCGCTGGTGATGATCAGGTTGCTGTTGTCGCGTGCATAGGCGCGCAGCGGATTATTAGGATCGACGCAGACGACGCTGCCGTCGCCGTTTACACCTTCGTGCCAATCGTTCCCCGCAAAGCTCGCTCGGCGCTCGCTGGTGCCCGTGTCCTGGCAACCGCCATAGGTGAAGGCATTATTGGCCGCATTGTTACGACCAATATCGATTCCGAGAAAAAGATTACTGGAGATGGTTTCGTTGAGATTGGTCCAGGCGTTATTGCCATCGCTGTTGAGAGCGATGCCTCCGTCCGTGCCGACATAGAAGGGTGTGGGCGCTGTGGCCGGTCCGTGCGGCGTAAAAACGATGGCGTGGTGATCCCAATGAACGAAGTTTCGCGTGATGGCCGGGTTGGTGAAGGTGGCGCCGCCATCGACAGAGCGGTAGAGTTCCTGAAAACCGATGTAGACGCGGTTGGGATCGCGCGGGTCAACCCCGATCGTGGCGTCATAGGCGTTCTGAAGCCCCTTATTATCGGCCGCGGGAGTGGCCGCCCCGGGCATCAAGTTCCAGGTCGATCCGCGGTCGGACGAACGAAACAAACCTTTGAACGGCGGCGTAGGGCCGCTGTTATCCGTAACGAGCGCGTAAAGCACCGTGTTGTCCGGATGCGTGGATTGGGCAAACGAGATCCAATCGAACGGTGCGGCGGGCGCCCCGGCATTGGCGAAGAGATTCGTGGGAAAGGTAATGCCGCCATCGGTGGAGACGAAGATGCCGCTGCTACGGACACACGCGTAGACAGTGGCGGCAGACGCTTTATCGAGCGCCAAATCCGTGATGTGCCCGGGCAGTAGCGCACTGCCGTCGTTGAACGTTGGCGCATTGGCGCCAAAGGACACGCCGCCGTCGATAGACCG
>JBJMGJ010000486.1:0-10198 GCA_045807965.1 Bryobacteraceae bacterium
ACGCTTCACATTCTACGACGCGGGATTGAGCCTCGGCGTTGAATGCTCCCTCGTTCTTTTTGCTATTCTTTCCCATTCCATTCATCCTAAAGTGATGCTCGGGCGCACCTTTCATTGAGTGCGCAAGGGGCCGCGGTCGTCTTCTGCTAATTGAAAGGTCCATGCTCTCGAATCCGTTCTGGCTTGCTCTTCGAACCGAACATCAGGGTTTCGCGATCGGTGAGAGCGGTGTGCTTCGATATCCCGCTGACGTCATCCCTTTCGCAGGACTGGAGAACGCCTCCGCCGAACATCTGGTGGCATTATGCCGTCTTATGGCGCCACGAGAAGAACTCTTCATCGTTGCCCCCGACCACCTTCCCGAAGTCGATGATCTCGTCCAGGTCGGCGAGTTGCCCGGCCTCCAGTTGCACTTCGAACGAAGTCCACCGGCGCGTGACATTCGAGTGATTGCGGAGCTCGGCATTCGGAGACTTGGCCCGGAATACGCCAGGGAGATGCTCTCATTGACTGAGGTCGCATTTCCAGGATTTTTCCGGGAGAGGACTTATCGCCTGGGTGCGTACTTCGGCATCTTTCACGAAGACAACTTAGTGGCAATGGCCGGCGAACGCATCGCAATTCCCGGCATGCGAGAGATCAGCGCCGTTTGTACCCACCCGGCGCACACGGGGAAAGGATACGCGACGGCTCTGATTCACCATATGCTCCGCTTCCACGCTGAGAACGGTTTAGGCCGTTTTCTCCACGTTGCCGCTGAGAACGATCGGGCACTGAGGCTATATCAGCACCTTGGTTTTGCCGTTACCGCCTCTGTTTGCTTCCGGCACTTACAACGAATAGAAAGGTAGAAATTACCAGTTTTTGGCATGGGTACGAAAAAAGTGCCCGATTGGGCGATTTTTGGAGAAAGCTCTCCGGTAATTCTTGCAAGATTGATCTGGAGCAGAGACTTTGCTAGCCACCCGACTTATCGGTTATGTGTACCAACCGAAAGCGGAGCGGGCAGCTTGCCTGGTCACTGGCAATCTCTGTAGGAATCCTTGTATTCCCAACCGGACTGATGGCCAAGACGCCCGCCTCCCTTTCCCTTTCAACAACATCTCTTTCCTTCGGGAGTGTACTCGTCACGGCGACGAGTGCGACCCAAACCGTAACCTTGTCCAACACCGGGAATGCGGCGCTCACGTTTTCGGGCATCAGCGCTTCCAGCGATTTCGGGCAGAACAACAATTGCAAATCGGCGTTGAAACAGAACGCCACCTGTCAGATCTCGGTCAGCTTCAGTCCCTCGGAAGCAGGCTCGCGAAGCGGGAGCATCACGATCGTCGACAATGCTCCCGGATCACCGCACCAGATTTCCCTGAACGGAACAGGCGCGCAGCTTTCGGCCCAAGCCGCAGTGGCTCCGAATGCACTCCAGTTTGGTGACGTCACTGTTCAGACGCAAAGTGCAACCCAAAACCTGACGATATCGAACACCGGCGCAGGGTCGCTTTCGATCGCCAATATATCGGCTTCAGGTGATTACGCGCAGACAACCTCCTGCGGTTCGTCCCTATCAGCAGGCGGGAACTGCAATATCCAGGTTATGGCGAAACCGACGTCGGTCGGCGTGCGCCTCGGAACTCTAACGATTACGGACAATGCACCCGGATCGCCTCACGTCGTGGCACTGACAAGCAACGGCCTCACGGCACCGTCCGCGACACAGGCGACTAGCATTAGCGGTATCTGGGCCAATGAGGGCGGCGACAAAGTAACTCGCGACGAGCTCCGTGCTTCTCGCGGTGTGGAGAATCGGACCGGCACGGTCATCAATCGGGCATGGGACGGGCAAACCGTTAGGCTCTCGAGCGCCCGCAACGAGGTTGTCAGCTTCAACCTTGTGCTGGAGGCTGCCAGCGCGGCTGCGAACAACGTCTCCGCGAAATTCGACACTCTGACAGGGCCCGGCGGAGCCACCATTTCTTCTGCACCGACCAGCGGCGACGGCGTCTTCAACTGGGTCGGACGCAATATCGAACTCTTCTATGTTCGGTACCTGCAGATCAAAGGTTTGAGCTTCTTCGGCTATTACAAGGGTGACGAGCGCCAGATTCCCGTGCGATTCCAGAGACCCTGGACCGGTCAAGGGAACGGAATGGGCGGCTGGAGCGATCGGCCGGACCACGACAAGTTTTATCCGGACATCATGGTGCCTCTCGAACTGACGCCCACCTTCAATATCGGGCAAGCTCAAAATCAGAGCATCTGGTCCGATATTTACGTCCCGAAGAATGTTCCGGCAGGTACCTACACAGGTACGATTTCAGTTCTCGAAAACGGAGTGATTACACACGAGGTGCCGGTTTCCCTGGCTGTACAAAACTTCAGCCTCCCCGACACGCCCACCTCAAAGACCATGGTGAATTTGGATACAACGGACATCACGTGGCGGTACGTCACTGGTACCGGCGGTTATGCGAACTGGCTCAGCGCTGACGGACACAAAATTTCAGCCATTACAGATAAGTACTTCGAATTGTTCCATCGCCATAAGCTCAGCGCAATTGGCGAGACCGAGTGCCCCGCCGCCGATCATCCATGCGACAGCGCTCTACCACGTCTAAACGGTAGCCTCTTCAACGCTCAGAACGGTTACGACGGCCCGGGTATCAATACCGGAGTAGGAGTGTACTCGATCGGCACTTACGGAACATGGGGAGCCGCCAGTTATGGAGTGCCCGACTGGAAACACGATAAAGGATTGTTCCAGACGCACATCGATAATTACGCCAACTGGTTCTCACAGAATCTGCCGAATACGGATTACTTCCTGTATCTGGCGGATGAACCTTCGGCCTCGAGCTTCAGCCAGGTGGAGACGTGGGCTCAATGGATAGCTCAGGATCCGGGCCCAGGCAAAAATATGCTCTCCCTTTCCACACTCAACGCCGTCACGGCACGCGCTTATGTCCCTACGCTCGACATTCCTGTCACCGCCGCGGGGATCGGTGCTTGCCCCACGTCTTCTCCTTGCAATTCTCAGGCGACGCTGGCAAGCGCGGCGGATTTCTACAGAAACACGCAGGGACGCAAATTCTGGGGTTATAACGACGGTCGTCCTGCTACGGGAACGGCCATGACCGAAGACGATGGCGTTTCGATGCGCACGCTGCCCTGGACTCAATACAAAATGGGCATCGATCGCTGGTTCTATTGGTATGCCAACGTCAATACGCCGAGCAATTGGTTCCAGAATTCTGTCACGTGGGGCTCGGTCTCCTACTTCGACGGCTCTCTGGGTCAGTCTGGCACCGACGGCACATCGAACGGTAACGGCCTTCTGGTCTATCCGGGAACGGACGTGAATCATCCTTCGGATTCGTACGGTGTCAACGGTCCCTTCGCGAGTCTACGCTTAAAAGAGTGGCGCCGCGGTATCCAGGACACCGACTACCTCGCTCTCGCGAACCAAATCGACCCTGCCGCGACGCAGGCAATCGTCAGTCAGGCAATGCCAAAGGCTTGGTGGGAAAACCCCGCGCCGGGCGGCGATCCGAGTTACTTCGTTGGTCCTATCAGCTGGTCCACCAATCCAGACGATTGGGAAGCGAAGCGCGCCCAACTCGGCCAGATGATCGGCGACTACTGCTCCGCGCATCCGTCAAGTCAATTCTGCGGAAGTAACTAACGGCGCAGTTCCTTCGAGACCTCCTCTCTCAGAGTGCGCGTCCCACAGCTTCACAGCTTGGGACGCGCACTTTTCTTTTTAAGGCGATCAGCGATCGCGAACGCTCCCTGCTCCCACCGGTTCGACCGCGGCCTTCCCTAAGACGTAGGGACCATCCGGAATAACGGCGATCTGCGCGCCCGACGGAAGACCGGCGACGAGAGCCGATACCGCGGCTTTGACGGACTGAAACGATTTGCCCCAGAGATTCCGCTGATATTCCATGGGAAGGCCAGGTACGAACCAAAGCACCTGTTTTCGCGTAGTCACCATGGCCAGCTTTTCGAGCTGCCATTGATCCGGAATCACCGGCGTCGTCTCAATGCTCCGCAGAAACTCCGAGTCGGATAATCCTTCACTGAGCATCTGGCCAAACTCGGGGCCGCCGACTCCTTCGCTGCACGCCCCGACAAGCAGAATCCGACCACCATCTTTGACCAGGTGGGAGGCGGCAGTCACACCTTTGATGGACTGGTAGAACGTCAGGTCAAGCGGATACCCCGCGGCACTCGTGATGACCGCATCCACCGGCTCAGGAAGCTGCTGAAGCATGACGCGAGAGATAAATTCGTATCCAACCCGGTGAGCTCTTTCAGGATCACCGGCAAACACTCCCGCAATCGCCCGGCCTTCCGCAAGTGCAACATCAACGATGAAGTCATGGCGAGCCATGCGGGCAATCTCGAGCAGTTCTTCATGCAACGGATTGTCTTCGATGGATCCTTCCTTGGTGCGATCGTCCCGCATGAATTTGGGACTGTGTAACACCTTGATGGTCTCTTGGGCCGCGAGCCCAGGCGCAACCAATTTACGGCCGCCCGAATAGCCAAGCATCAAATGCGGCTCGATAAATCCGAGCGACAGGTGGAGATCGGCCGCCATAAATCGCTCGTCGATGTACACGGGAGTGCCTGATTCGGTGGAGCCCAGATGGCGATGCGAGGAGAGGTCGCGCGCGTCGTGATTAACGATTTTGTATTTAGACGCAACCTCCTCGCCACAGATCTTTCTGACTTCTTCATCCGTGGCCGCACGATGCAAGCCCGTTGCAATCAGGATCGTGATCCCGTTCCGTGGAATGCCCGCCGCCTCCAGTCTCCGCAGAAGAGGAGGAAGAACCTTCTCGTTCGGAGCAGGGCGGGTGATGTCGCAAACCGAAATAGCAGCGCTATTTTTGTCGCGTGCAAGTTCCTGGATCGGCTTCGTACCGATTGGTTCGTCTAATGCTGTTTCGAGCGCCGCACGCCAATCGGCAAGCGGCTTGGCGGTTCTCTCCTCAAGAATGCAGTACCGAAAGCCTTCCGGCAGGTCCAGGGTAAGACCGCTCTCCTCGAAGGCAAGATCAACTTGCATGATCGCCATCGTACTACTGGCAGACATTGCCAGCAGAAGTGGTCGGTCGAACCGCGAAAAACCGAACCTTTCGTTCGAGCTCCTACTTCGATCTTGGCTTCGAGCGGCCAAAACAGCCAATGATGCAATGCCCCAGGCCGTCGAACTCCATAGTGACGCCGCTCAGCGGCGGATACACGGAAGCTCCGGTAATAAGTTCGGCGAAACGCGCGGTTTTGGTGTTTGGCAACAGAGTACCGCCCGAGGTTGCCACCTCATTGGCGTGGGACGGAATAACGGAGACAGGCTGGATGAGTTGATTGATTACAAACGCGGCTTCCTCGGGTCCGGTCGTGAAGACGTCTCCGATGTTAAGAACCACTAGATTCGCCCCGTAGTAGCCCCTTACGACGGTGGACATGTCGCTCGTCTGTCCGGTGTCTCCCGACAGATAGACCCGCAATCCGGTCGTAAATGTGACCACGTAGCCGCTCGGTCCGCCGGGTGAGAGCGAAACGCCGTTTGCACTCAACTGGGTGACCAAGGGCTCGCCCAGCAACGAATTCGGCAATGCGTTGCCGTGGAGCGCCTGGATGAGAGCGATCTGAACGCCGCTTGCCGCTCCGGGGGCCCGAACGGTGCGCTTGGCGCCGTACCCGATACTTCCCACACAAGGGCCGGTAAGTGGCGTAACCATCTCGTTGGTGGTTCCGCTGGTGGGGCAACCCGGGGTGGCAGTTCCCCCTAACAGCCGCTGAACTTTGGCGCCGATGAAGGCAGCAAGATCTTGAGAAGCGATGATGGCAGCTCTTTGGGCCGCCGCGATCTCCGCGGCGTTTGAGTCTGGGGTCGGCGTGGTAGCGACTGATTGGCAGGTTGCGTTTGAGTCGTCCGGTGACTGCGTCATCTTAGAAGCGCCTATATGATCGCCGTGGGCGTGGCTGACGAGGATTGCATCCACCCGGCGTAATCGTCCATCTGTGCCTCCCGCGACAGTCGTTCCTGGATCGTAGAGGAGTCTCACCCCAGTCGGGTCTTCGAATATCAACGCTCTATCCGGCGAACAGAACTCGCCGCTTCGCGCCCCAAGCGGGGTGATCTTGACAAACTGAGCCGGTAACTCGCCACCAGCGAGCCAGATTGCGGCGACGGAAAAGATGAAAAGCCGTTTCATGGTGTGCCTCCCCAACGAACTCTTAGAGCGAGCTAACCGGGCGTTTACGACTTAAATTGTTGTACCTATTTTGTAAATTCGTACCTGAGTTTCTGGCCCGGTCCGTGACCAAATCGACGGCCAGGATGTTATCATGAGACGTTGCGTTCCCGCGCAGCGCGGCCCTAAGAGTAAGCTGTTTCGAAGCTTCCTCGCCCGCGTTCTCCGTTTGGAAAATTGCCGTGTTCATCAGTCTTCCCCAACTGGAAAAGAATCCAGTCCGCTTTAACGTAGACATACCGGCTGGCGAGATCGAGTTCGTTGGAAATGTCACCCAGAACTCTGATTTGCACTGCGAAGGTCGAGCGGAGTTGTTGAATCATGCCGTGAGAGACATCCGAGTGCACGGAGATCTGAAGGTGGATGTTTCCGCCTCGTGTGATCGTTGCCTCGAGACCGTCGCCATATCGGTCCAGAATCACTTCGACCTCGTATATTTTCCGACAGCCGAATCCTTAGGGAGCGAAGACGAAGTAGCGGAGTCGGCGATCGATGTTGGCTTTTATGAGGGGAACGGTCTCGCTCTGAACGATGTTCTGCGTGAGGTTGTCCTTCTCGCGCTGCCGATGCAAGTGGTCTGCGCCGAGACCTGTAAAGGGATATGCCCAGTCTGTGGCGAAAACAAGAATCAGAGGGACTGCGACTGCCATTCCCCCGCTCTTGATGACCGCTGGAGCGGTCTGAAGGATTTCCGGACCGAGAACAGGCGCTGAAGACATCAGCTCGCCGTACGGTATCCTTAAAAATTGAACTAAAGAAACGAGTTAGCCATGCCAAATCCCAAACGACGCCATTCCAAGCGCCGCACTTCCACCCGACGCGCTCACGACCATCTCGCCATCCCACAGCTGGCCGAGTGCCCGAATTGTCACGAAAAGATCCGCGCTCACCGCGCTTGCCCCCATTGCGGCAAATACAAGGGCCGGGAAGTAATTGAGGTGGTCGAGGCATAGCCGAATTTGTCTGCCTCTGGCGAAGTCAAATTTCACGCTCATAACGCCCAATGGTGACAATCGCGCTTGACGCCATGGGAGGGGACAACTTCCCCACTCCCGAAGTCGAGGGTGCATTACAGGCCGTCAAAACCCTGGACGTCCGGGTCATTCTTGTGGGGCGCGAAGACGTTGTCAAGCAAGAGCTAGACAAACACTCCGGTTGGCAGAAGCTGCCCATCGAGATCCGCCACGCCAGTGAGCAGATCACGATGGAGGATAGTGCCGGAAAGGCACTCCGGCAGAAGAAGGACAGTTCCATCCGGATTGCAACTCGGCTGGTTAAAAACGGCCAGGCTCAAGGCGTCGTGTCTGCCGGCAATACGGGTGCCGTCATGGCGACGGCCAAAATCGTCCAAGGCATGCTCGCCGGCGTGGACCGTCCAGCGCTTGCTTCAGTCTTCCCTACCCTAAGTGGATCACCAGCGGTGATGCTGGACGTCGGCGCAAACGTCGATTGCTCGGCCAAAATGCTGTGCCAGTTTGCGATTATGGGCGACGCTTACTCGCGTGTCATCTTTCACACGACGAGTCCCCGCGTCGGTCTGCTTTCCATAGGTGAAGAGGATCACAAGGGCAACGCGTTGACACTCGAAGCCCAGCAATGCCTTCGTGAGTTGAAAGATATTAATTTTATCGGGAACGTCGAAGGGCGGGACGTTTACACCGGATCTGTCGACGTGATCGTGTGCGACGGATTTGTGGGGAACGTAGCTCTGAAGGTCAGTGAAGGGCTCGTCGAAGTCGTTGGGAAGATGCTCAAGCAGTCGCTCAGCGCCTCCCCTCAACGAAAGCTGGGCGCTTTGCTGGCAAGAGGCGCATTCCAAGAGTTCAAAAAGCGTGTTGATTACGCCGAATATGGCGGCGCTCCCTTGCTTGGGTTAAACGGGGTTTGTATCATCTGCCACGGTCGTTCGCCCGCCAAAGCAATCTACAATGCGATTCGCGTCGCTCGAGAGTTTGCAGTGGGAAGGGTCGATGAGCGGATTGCATCGGAATTAGGCATTCTTACATCAGCTTAGGAAGATAATCATGCTGCGTTTCGTTGTTTTTACGCTGGCGTTTCTTTCCTCTGCGGCCTTCGCCAAAGAAGATCCTGTATCCTGGACGCTCGCGCCTCAAAATCACCGCGAGGCAGTTCCTCCGGGATCCCAGCTCTCGTTCGATCTTCTGGCCAAAATCGAACCCGGTTGGCATCTCTATTCACCGACAACTCCGGCGGGCGGCCCCATCATCACAAAAATCGTCGTTACGCCGAACCCTGCCGTTACGGCCATTCAGGTGTATCGTCCGGAGCCCGTTCGCAAACTTGACCCCAATTTCAATATCGATACTGAAACCTACTCGGGCACGGCGAAGTTCCTGATTGAGGCGCAGACATCCCAATCAGCCAGCGGAACCGTTCCTCTTGAAACGACGGTTCGCTACCAGGTTTGCTCGGATACCAAATGCCTTCCACCAGTGAGGAAGGCCATACAAACATCCTTGGTAATCATGCCGGGCGCGAAAGCTGTCTCGTTCACAATGCCCGCTGGTTACGGGCTCGTACCTGCCAGTGCAAGCACCGCTGCGCCTTCGGCTTCGGGAGCACCCTCGGCTCCCCAAGCGGGCGCTGTGCCGGCGACGCGCCCGGCTCCCATACCCGGTGAGGAGGGCACGGTACCCTTCATGCTCACGGCGTTTGCGTTTGGATTGGCCGCCTTATTCACTCCGTGTGTCTTCCCGATGATCCCGATCACTGTTTCGTTCTTCCTCGGGCAGGATTCCGGCAGTGGTAGGCGCGGCGCCCTCACACAGGCGCTGGTCTTCTGCTTTGGAATTATTGTGCTATTCACCGCGCTTGGCTTCGCTGTCACGGCAATTGCCGGCCCCTTCGGAGTGGTGCAACTGGGCTCCAGCCCGTGGGTAAATGGCTTCATTTCCCTTGTGTTTTTCGTGTTTGGGCTCAGCCTGCTGGGCGCCTTCGAGCTCACCCTGCCTTCGGGATTTCTGACGAAGCTCAATACCGCGTCCCAGGCGGGCGGCTATGCAGGCACTTTGTTGATGGGGTTAACCTTTTCGCTGACCGCGTTCGCGTGCATCGGCCCCATCGTTGGGCCTCTGCTCATTGCATCCGTTCAGAGCAAAGGTTCTCAGCCGATCCTGGGAATGATCGCATTTGCCGCGGGCTTGGCGGCACCCTTCTTCCTCCTCGCTCTTTTCCCCAGCTACCTCAAGCGGCTCCCAAGAAGCGGCGGGTGGATGGCGCGCGTGAAGATCGTGCTCGGTTTTGTTGTGCTGGCCGTCATGTTCAAGTACTTGAGCAACATCGACCAGGTACTTCAGACCCACTGGCTGACTCGAGAGCGCTTTCTGGCGGCCTGGATCGTGCTCTTTGCGCTGCCCGGGCTGTACCTGCTTGGGCTACTGCCGATGGAGGGCATCAAGCGAGATGAACGTTTGGGCGTCACTCGGGCGCTACTGGCGTCAGCGTTCTTAATGTTTTCGGTAAGCCTTGTTCCGGGACTGTTCAACGCGCGTTTGGGAGACCTGGATGCGTTCATTCCGGAACCGTCCGGGTCCTTCCTCGGGAGCGGCCCGGCTACAGAGGCTCAGGTTACGTTCAAGAATGATCTTGCCGGCGCATTAACCGCGGCACGCGAGAAGAATAAGCTGGTGCTGGTCAACTTCACCGGTTACGCATGCACGAATTGTCATTGGATGAAAGCGAATATGTTCCCGCGCCCGGAAATACAGGCGGCGCTGAAGGACATGATTATCGTGGACCTCTTCACGGACGGAACCGACGCGGAATCGGAGCGCAACCAGAAACTCGAGGATTCGAGATTCGCCACTGTATCGATTCCGTTCTACGCCATCATGGATCCAGACCAGCACGTCCTTGCTACGTTCCCGGATCTGTCTATTATTAAGCTTGATTTTATGAGCTTCGTGTATTGTAATTGG
>JBJMGJ010000487.1:0-3991 GCA_045807965.1 Bryobacteraceae bacterium
CATACGTCAAAGCCATCGTCGATGCGATAAAGGACGAGCCCGGTCTTCTCATGTGGGACGTCATGAACGAGCCTTTCACAAACGCCTATTACGGAAATGCGTCGGATCAGGAAAAACTGCCGCGGCGGGAAGAAATCACATCGTTTGTGCGCTACGACCTGTTCGAAGTGAAGAAGCTGGACGCGGTGAACGCAGTCACAGTCGGATACACCTTATCGAGCCAGTTAGAACCCACCGCCGATTCAGTCGATGTGCTTAGTTTTCACGATTACAGCGCGTCGAGGTCAAATATCGAGGCGGCATACCAAGCTGCCGAGATAGTCTCCGGGAAGTTTGGCAAACCAATTCTGAACACGGAGACCAGCTGCATTGCTCGCGCGAATCCTTAGGATGTGGTGCTCGCGATTGGCCAAAACCACAAAACCGGCTGGTACCTGTTCAATCTCATCATCCAAGGTTATTGGGGCGAAATTCACGGGCTCTTCTATCCGGACGGCACCATTCGCGATCCTGCCACGATCGCGGCGGTCATGGGAGTTTTCAGAAATCGTGACTTGAACACCATGGTCAAACCGGTTCCGAACAGGGAGGTCCGCGCGGAGCGATCCCTTCGCGCAATTGAGGCTGCCTTCAAAGATGACCAGGACACATTCAGTCATACGAAAACGCCGACCGACAAGATCCTGGACGCTGCGGAATCGGCGGCAAACCTTCTCGAGTCAGCCGAGATGGTGCCCATGTACGAGCCTCCCAGTGCCCAGATCAGATTCTGGCGTGAGCAACCTGCCGATAAGCGCGACCGTGACGCGATCCGCGCCTTTGCTTATGACCCAGGGATCAAATTGAAGAAGTATTGTTTACTCTACTGAGACTCTGAAGAGGACTCAGAACTCCCATTGGAAGCTGAACTGTACCTGGCGGGCATTAGCAGCTTCTATGAGGCCTCGGTACGTGTCCAGCCCGTAATAAGCGCTGACGAGGATCGGGTTCGTGTGGTTGGTCAAGTTGTAAACCCCGACCCCAAATAGAAAGATTCCGTGATCTTTCCACCATTGAAAGCCTTTCGTAACCCGAAGATCGATGTTCAAGAGTCCTCGTTGATAAAACGGATTGCGATCGAGTCCGTCCGGGCGAGCTGTAATCGGATAAGCCCCGGTACGGTAGAGATCTGTCGTCGCAAGCGCATTTACCGGTCGGGGACTTCCCACAGAGATGATGGGAGCAAGATCAAAGTTCTCTCCTAAGCTCTGCAGCCAGCGTGGCGCTCCCAGCTCTTCAAGCGGTAGCTCGAACAGACTGCTGGCGACGACCCGATGCGCCTGATATTGTCGCGACCGTGACCAGTCGAGCCTCATGTTCGCGGGATTGGACGGTTGTTCATTATAATCGCTGGCGTCGTCGTAGGCGGCGCCGGCGGTATATGCCAACAGATACGTGAGCTCTTTCGTCAGACGGCGGCGCAACGTTATGCTTACGCCTTGATAGCGCGAGCTGGCACTCTGTTCCAGCAAAAATTGTGCAGGCAAGCTTAGTGCGGCGTTCCGGAGCCGAGGCAAGTGAAACCCGGCAATATTCATATATTCGACGGTGACAGTAGTGTCGGCATTGAGGGACCGCTCAATGCCGCCTGTAAATTTCCGCGCGTACGTCGAATTCGTTGAGAATGCCGCTTGCGGACGATACGTGGAGCGGATGACTCCGGATATAGGTCCTGGCGGCACTCCGCCCCGCGAAAGCGCAAAGACACCCGCTGCATCAGCACCTTCAGCAACCTGCTCAAATCCATGGATGCCGTCCTTCTGAATGGCATTGTTTAGAAACGCGAGCGGAAAACGGTCGTAGAACAGACCTGCCCCGGCGCGGAAGACCCATCGGCCGCGACCACGCGGCTGCCACGCAACGCCGAGCCGCGGAGCGAAATTGTGCGTGACTGTGCCAAATGGCGCGGGTAACCTCTGGGCTTCATATCTGACGCCCCCAATCACTGTCAGGCCTGCTATCGGTCGCCATTGATCCTGCATCCATAAAGCAATGGGGTTGGTTCCAAATCGCGTGCGAGGTTCGCCGAACGCTTGGACAAACATGTCGGGCGTACCAGATTCGAATGCATCTAGAGTTGGAAAGACGAAAACCCCCGCGAAGCGATCTGCAATGCGGGCATCCAGTGAAATGTGTTGAATCGAAGCACCAAAACCGAATTGGTGATCGCCGCGTACCAGCGTCGCGGTATCTACGAACTGCGTGTGGTCCTCGGTTCGAGATGAGGTGAGAACGGGCGACTGGCCGATACTTACGATTCCCGGGATCTCAAACAGCGTTCCGAGTGCATTCGGTGTTAGACCGACTCTGCGACGCGAGAACTGAAACCGGACTTCGTTGATGAACCGGGGGCTGCCAATTGCCTGCCAGCTCGCCGCGAAGGACTGATCGCGGTTAAAGCTGCTTCCGCGCACGGATTCGTCGCTGAAGTTGTCGCTTCCCAGCACCTCGCGCGAAATGTTCGCGCCCGAGAAGGCATAGCGGGCAGTGAGCTGATGTTTCGTTCCAACGAGCTGTGTCAGCTTGAACGAGGCTTCGGTTGACGATGACGCCGTCGGGAATAATCCTTGAGAAAGAGTGCGTACTGCGCTTCGGGCGAACAGGGCGGTTTTCAGGGCGGCATTGATTCTCGCCTGAGCACCCGATTCGCCGATCTCAGAGAACTCCTGAGAACTTTCCAACTCGCCTTCGATCGTAGCCGCAAAGAATGTACGATCGCGCCGAAGAGGACCGTTCAGAGCCGCTTCGGGCTGATACTGCCTGCGATTCGGGCGCAAGCTCGTGTCCGCTTCGGGGCTTCGCGCTTCGAGAAACGAATCGGCGGCAAAGAGATTCACATCACCGTGGAAGCGATTCGTACCGGACAACGTAACAACGTTGAGGTTGCCACCGGCAGCGCCGCCGAACTCCGGAGCAATATCCGACGCTGTGACGCGGAATTCAGCCACGGCTTCCTGCCCGATCGCCACCCGAGTTGATCCGGTCGTTTCATCCCGGTTGTCCAAACCGTCGATCAAAAGACTGTTGTTGCGCGGGCGCATACCCGCAAAGGTGAATCCGCTATCTGGCGAGGCGCTTCGCACGCCGGCTTTCGTCCGAAGCGCATTGGAACCGGCCGCCGGCGCAACCCCAGGAGCAAGCAGAACAACACCGAGATAGCTGCGATTCTGAGAAGGTGTTTCTTCCAGTACTTCGCCTCCGATCCCGACCCCGGCAGTGACGGCCGTGGTGTTCAGTGCCTCTGGCTGTGCATGAACATCAATGGACGTACCCGCCGCAGCCAGGGTCAAGCGAATCGACTGCTCCAGGGTTTGATTCAGCGAGAGTGTGGCGTGACGGATCTCGAAATCCTGAAATCCCGGCTTTTCGCAACGAACGGTATACGTGCCGATCGGAAGTGCCGGTATTCGGTAACGTCCTGCGGCATCGGTCCTGATGTTCCGGGAGCTGCCGGTCGTCTCCAGGATAGCCGCGACAGAAGCGTCGGGAACGGCGGCACCAGAGGGATCTGTCACAACACCCTGAATCGCCGCGGTTTGGGCCAGCGAAGTTAAAGGAAGCAGAATCCCGACGATGACCCGGAACATACCGATCACGATATCAATGCAACGAGGTATTCACCGGCTATTCCGGTGTGCTTCTCAATCTCCTTGACAATCTACCCGAGGCCGCCTACCATTCACCTAGAGTGTCTACCGGGGACGAGCAGATCGCGCTTCTACAGGGAACGCTGGACCTTTTAGTCCTCCGCACACTACTCTCGGGCCCTACTCACGGTCACGCGATCGCCAAGGCCATCCAAAAAAATTCAGAACATGTTCTGCAGATCGAGCAGGGGTCACTGTATCCGGCGCTGCACCGCCTCATCAAGCGTGGCTGGATCATCGCTGACGAAGGTACGTCGGAAAACAATCGCCGCGCGAACTTTTATCGATTGACGGCTAAGGGGCGG